>JBAVMD010000238.1:0-6807 GCA_049689695.1 Chitinophagaceae bacterium
ACAGAACCCTGTTTAATAAGACTTACTACCGCTTATTTGCTTTTAAAGACAAAAGAGACAGGGATAAAGTGGTGGTGGTCGTGGGAAATGGATTGATTAAGAAATCGGCTAAAACTCCACGAACTGATCTTGAAAAGGCCGAAAGAATAAGACTTGCATATCTAAATCATAAAAACTGATCTATGGCACAAAATAAAAAGTTCAAAACAGTTCCGCTGAACTTAATGCTGGATAAGCATATCGGCAAACGTGGTTCTGCCAAAAGAGAATCCTTTGAATATGAATTACGCCTGGAATTATTAGGCGAGGCAATCCGGCAGGCGCGTCAACAGCAAAACCTCACGCAGGACGAATTGGGACAATTGGTTGGGGTAGGAAAAGCCCAGATATCCAAGCTGGAAAATAATGTGACCAATGCCCGCTTCGATACCCTGCTAAAAGTTTTTAATGCGCTGAAAGCGCAGGTCAGATTTATTGTTGAGCTCCCTGAACCCAAAGCAAAATTAGTTTGAGTATGAAAATCTCAAACATCAAACCTCGAACTTCAAACCTTCTTGTCCGGCCTTCTTTTTGCAGCATTTACAGTTAAACATTTCTATGGATTCATTTACTGTAGCATTCTGGAAAGACCCGGTATCGAAAGACGATTCAACCATCGAGTTGCATGAGGCAGGTTTGGTGCATGCCATTGTTAGCCGCACATCAGATTCTGACAACATAAGATATGCAGTAGACGTTCAGGATGCTGAATTAAAAGTATTATATGGACGTATTGTACTATCTAAAACTCTTGACAATCGTTGGAAAGTGGTGAATGCCCTGAATAGTATTGAAGATATTTTTGTTCAGCTTACCGCTGCTATAGATAATGCAGAACTTACGCTTTCTCCCAATGTAGATTAAAAAATGCAGGTGTATAATGCAGTTGCATGGCATTCCTGAAGCGCCATGCAACTGTACAATATATTTTTATTCAGCTTCGCTGAGCCTGTCTTCACTTGTTTGTTCTATGGCTTGTTTCTCCTGGATGGGATCTTCGTTCCACAAATCTTTATTCCTATCAATCGCTTGCTGATGTTTAACACGCTCCTCATCTTTTAATCCTGGATTATCTGAGTTAGGATTGTTTGCGCTGTCGCGCTCTGATACTTTATCTGAATCTCTAAGATTAGTTTTCTTTGAATTGTCGTCCATAAAAATTGTTTTACAGCTTTAATGCTGAAAAAACTATGCCCCCAGGACAAATAAATTGAGTATGGCTCACCGCTTGCATCTGGTGATCTTATGAAACACTTATTCAGAAAGACGCTTCAACTGCTTATAGTGCTCGCGCCGGCGTGGTTCTCAAACCTGTATTCTCAGGAAAAACCGGTGCCGCTTGACATGAACCTGCAGAATTATCCGTATCCGTTTCCTGTGCAATACATTACCATAAACAGCCAGGCACAGGAGCTCAGGATGGCTTACATGGACGTAAAGCCGGCAAAATCAAATGGTCGCACTATAATGCTGTTTCATGGAAAGAACTTTTCCGGTGCATATTGGGAAGAAGTGGCCAATGCATTGCTCAATGAGGGATTTCGTGTGATCATGCCTGACCAGGTTGGTTTTGGCAAGTCGTCAAAGCCTGTTCATCTTCAGTACAGCTTTCAGTTGCTGGCGCAGCATACGCGGCAATTGCTGGATAGCTTACAGATTAGCAAAGTGAGCGTTGTAGGTCATTCCATGGGCGGTATGCTGGCTACCAGGTTTTCGCTGATGTATCCCGATAACGTGGAAAAACTCGTGCTGGAGAATCCCATCGGGCTGGAAGACTGGAAACTGAAAGTTCCTTACAGCAGCGTAGACAGTTGGTACCAACGCGAATTATCGCAGAACTATGATAAGATCAGGAAATACCAGCAGGAAAATTATTATCATGGCACCTGGAAACCCGCTTATGATAAATGGGTGAACATGCTCGCAGGCTGGACCTTGCATCCTGATTATAAAAGAGTAGCCTGGAATTCGGCACTTACTTATGATATGATATTCACACAGCCCGTTGTTTATGAGTTCGATCAGTTGAAAATGCCTGTGCTGCTCATCATCGGGCAGGCAGACCGCACTGCATTGGGCAAACAGGAGGCGCCGGCTGAAGTACGAAGCACCTTAGGGAATTACCCGGTATTGGGAAAGATCACCAGGCAAAAAATCAAAAATGCACAGCTTGCAGAACTAGAAAACATCGGCCATTTGCCGCATATAGAGGCTTTTGATCAGTTCATTAAGCCGTTGATTGCTTTTTTGAAATAATTGTTTCGGGTTTTAGTTTCGTGTTTCGGGTTTAGAGTTTCGGGGTCGCAGATGCAATTTGCGTAATCAAATAGCAGCTTTCCTTTTTGTCTGCATCTCACAGAGAAGAACCCGAAACCCGAAACTCGAAACCCGAAACCAACTACACACCTCCAATTTTGTAAACCCACCTATTTTGCAGATTTTCGCACGTTATCAATCAAGACCATTATGTGTGGAATCGTCGCTTACATTGGGCCGCGACAGGCCTATCCCATTATATTAAAAGGACTTAAACGACTGGAATACCGTGGTTACGACAGTGCCGGCGTGGCGCTGCTTAACCACGGCTTAAAGGTTTATAAAAAGAAAGGCAAGGTGGCCGACCTGGAAGAAACACTGGTAGGCAAAGACCTCAGCGCCAATGCAGGCATAGGCCACACCCGCTGGGCTACGCACGGTGAGCCGAGTGACCGCAACGCCCACCCCCATCATTCGGCCAATGGAAAAATGGCCATGATCCACAACGGCATCATTGAGAATTATTCCCAGATAAAGCAGGAGCTGGTAAACAAAGGCTACAGCTTTGTGAGCGATACTGATACCGAGGTGCTGCTGAAGTTCATCGAAGACATTCAACAGAATAATAATTGCAATCTGGAAGAGGCTGTGAGAGTGGCATTGAAGCGCATTGTAGGCGCTTACGTAATCGTGCTGATAGATCAGGACAATCCAGATACGCTCATTGCAGCCCGCAAAGGAAGCCCGCTCGTCATCGGCATCGGCAAAGGCGAGCATTTCCTGGCTTCGGATGCATCGCCAATTATCGAATACACAAAAGAAGTGGTGTATGTGAACGATTATGAGCTGGCCATTGTAAAACCAGACGAGCTTATACTGAAGAACCTCGGTAATGAAAAGATCACTCCATTTGTGCAGAAACTGGATTTGGAGCTGGCTGCCATTGAAAAAGGCGGCTATGATCATTTCATGCTGAAAGAGATCTTTGAACAGCCTGATACTATTTTCGATTGTCTTCGCGGCAGGCTGGATGTAGTGAATGGCACTATTACCATGGCGGGCGTTCAGAACAACCTGGACAAACTGGTAAATGCCAATCGCATTATCATGATAGCCTGCGGCACCAGCTGGCATGCCGGCCTGGTGGCCGAATATATTTTTGAAGAACTCTGCCGGATTCCGGTTGAAGTGGAGTATGCATCAGAATTCAGGTACCGTAATCCCATCGTGAACAAAGGCGATGTGATCGTTGCCATTTCTCAAAGCGGCGAAACAGCAGATACGCTGGTAGCCATCGAAAAAGCAAAAGAACAGGGCGCCTTCATTTTCGGCGTGGTGAATGTAGTGGGCTCTTCCATCGCACGCATCTCGCATGCCGGCGCTTACACGCATGCCGGGCCTGAAATAGGCGTAGCCAGCACCAAGGCCTTTACGGCGCAACTAGCAGTGCTTGCCATGATAGCTTTGAAGATAGCGCTTGAAAAAGGTACACTTGCGCAACAGCGCTACCAGCATCTCATCAATGAGCTGCATGAAATTCCTGAAAAAGTTAAGCTTGCGCTGAATGAACACGAGCATATTAAGCAGCTTGCAGAAAAATACAAAGACGCAAGAGATTTTCTTTATCTCGGTCGCGGTTACAACTTCCCTGTTGCGCTTGAAGGCGCATTGAAGCTGAAAGAAATTTCTTACATCCATGCAGAAGGTTATCCGGCCGCTGAAATGAAACACGGGCCTATTGCATTGGTAGATGAAAGCTTGCCCGTGGTATTCATTGCAACCAAAGACAGCTATCATGAAAAAGTGCTGAGCAACATGCAGGAGATCCGGGCAAGGAAAGGAAGGATCTTATCTGTTATTTCCGAAGGCGATGACGCAGCCACCAGCTTGTCAGACGACCTTATGACAGTGCCCCAGGCAGACGAACTGCTTGCGCCTTTGCTAACGGTAGTGCCATTACAATTGCTGGCTTATTACATCGGCGTAGCCAAGGGCTGTGATGTAGATAAGCCGAGGAATCTTGCGAAGAGTGTTACTGTTGAATAATTAATTATTGATTATTCGCGTTTCAGATTGCACCTTGTCCTTTGATTCTTGTGCCTTGATTACTGTTCCTTGAATTTATCAAAATGAACATCATCAACAAACGCCCTATCCATTCGCTCGGCTACGATTTTGTTCCTGCCGAATTCATTCCGGAGGGGCAGGATGAGTTTTACCTGCGGAACCTGCAGAATAAAAACGCCCTTCATTACCGGCAGCTTACCACTTCAGAGATCGAAGTGCTGCAACGCAACCGTAATACTTCAGACGATTGGAATAAAGTACTGGTATCGGATGCATTTAATCCTGAGCTGGTAAAGAATTGTCAGTTTCATGGACTGGTGCGCATCGGCAAGCTCGAATCTTTTTACCTGGAGTTTCACAACCTTCGCATGCCGGTGGGGCTTTACAACAGCACCATCATCAGTTGCGATCTTGGAGATAATGTAGTGATTGATAACGTAAGCTACATTTCGCACTATATAGTCGGCAATGAAGTGATCATTGTGAACGTAAGTGAAATTGCCTGCACCGATCATGCAAAATTCGGCAACGGTATTGTGATGCAAGGCGAGCAGGAAAAAGTGCGTATCTGGCTAGAAGTATGCAATGAAAATGGAGGCCGCAGCATTTTGCCTTTCAACGGCATGTTACCGGGCGATGCGTGGTTGTGGTCAAGATACCGCAACGACGATGAATTACAATTGAAGCTGAAAGAATTTACCGATAAGCGATACGATCTGCGCCGCGGTTTTTACGGAGAAATAGGCGACCGAACGATTATTAAAAACACGCATATCCTGAAAGATGTATGGATCGGTACCGATGCTTACATTAAAGGAGCCAACAAACTAAAGAATCTTACCATCAATTCTTCGCCGCAGGCAAAATCACAGATCGGTGAAGGATGTGAGTTGGTGAACGGCATCGTTGGTTATGGATGCCGCATATTTTACGGAGTGAAAGCAGTAAGATTTGTTTTGAACTCAAACTCCCAGCTAAAGTATGGAGCAAGACTTATCAACTCTTATCTCGGGTATAATTCCACCATCTCTTGTTGCGAAGTATTGAACTCACTGATATTTCCTTCGCACGAACAACATCATAACAACTCATTCTTATGCGCTGCATTGGTAATGGGACAAAGTAACATGGCGGCGGGCGCTACCATTGGGTCTAACCACAATAGCCGCAGTCCTGATGGCGAGCTGGTTGCAGGTCGCGGTTTCTGGCCCGGGCTATGTGTTAGCCTTAAACACAATTCTAAATTTGCATCGTTCTCCATTCTGGCTAAAGGCGATTATCCTTACGAGCTTAATATCCCTATTCCTTTTTCACTAATCAGCAACGATGTGAGCCGCAATGAGCTGGTGATCATGCCGGGATATTGGTTTCTTTACAACATGTACGCATTAGCGCGTAATTCGTGGAAGTATGGCGACCGCGATAAACGCACCGAGAAAACACAACTGATCGATTTTGATTTTCTTGCGCCGGACACCATCAACGAAATGATTCATGCCATGGAATTGATGAAGCGGTTCACCTCAAAAGCTTACATCAGAAAAATGGATGAACGCATTCCCGGCAATGAAGAAGAATTGCTTGCCCTGGGGGAACGGTTGCTGGAAAACGAGAATACACATATTCAGGGATTGGAAATTCTTGCTGAAGGATTTGAGAACAATCATCGGCCCGTGAAGTTGATAAAAGTGAAAGAAGCTTATCGTGCATTCAAAGAGATCGTCAATTATTATATGGTGCAGCAGTTGCTGGAGCATTATAAAAAAAGCAAGCCTGCTTCTTATGCAGTATTGCAGGACGGCTTGAGTACGGGCGATGCCCTGAGCGAATGGATAAACGCCGGCGGTCAATTGATCCGCAGATCTGAAATTGAAGAGCTCATTGGCCAGATCAAAAATGGCGGGCTTACCGGTTGGGACGGCATTCATGATTTTTATAAAGCCCAGGCAACCAGTTATGCTGAAGACAAACTTGCGCACAGCCTTGCAGCTTTCGAAAAAATATATGGCTTTTCTGTAAAGTCCAGCAGCTTTTCTATTTTGAGAGACCTTTTACAGCGCGCATTGCATACAAAAGAATGGATGCTGGAAAACATCAGCGAAAGCCGTTCAAAAGATTACGAAAATCCTTTCCGCCTGATGGTTTACGAAAGTGAAGCCGAAATGAACAAAGTGCTCGGCAGCTTCGAAAGCAACAGCTTCATCAAACAGGAAAAAGAAAACCTTATTGCATTCAGAAAAGAAATTGAAATGCTGATGAGTTTGAAAGTTGATAAGGGATCATTTAGTCATTAAGGTCAATAAGTCATTAAGTCAATACAGTAGTGTCCCGTTTAAACTAGAAGATTTTCAATTGGTTATCTAAAAGTTCTTTGACATCTTGATTGTTTTGCTTTTGAAGTAGTTGATTTATATGGGTTTTGTCCAAAAGTGATGTTCCTAAAAT
>JBAVMD010000239.1:0-2226 GCA_049689695.1 Chitinophagaceae bacterium
ATTTTAGGAACATCACTTTTGGACAAAACCCATATAAATCAACTACTTCAAAAGCAAAACAATCAAGATGTCAAAGAACTTTTAGATAACCAATTGAAAATCTTCTAGTTTAAACGGGACACTACTGGAGAGGTTATATAATTCCCGAAAGCTGTATTCACCACACTCTCCGGTTTCATGGAAAGCGCTTCACGGATGTTCTCACTCACCTGCACAATATTGAGATTGGTTTTGTCAAGCACCATCAGCATACCGTAAGGCTGAATGGTGTTGATGATGTGCAGGGGAAGGGTGCCGCAAAAATCGGAATCGTAATTTTTACCGGTACGGTTATTCATAACTGATCATCCACTTTTTAAACTTAACGAAGGTATCCGTAGCCGCCGCAACGATCTCGTCCTGTTCGCCGGTATCGGATGTGTAACCATTCAGCTTGTCTTTAAAAACAGACCACATGGTGCCGGCAGATTCACCATATCCATTAAAAAATGAAAATGAAGCCGGGGCAGCGCTGCCCATATTTTTTTCAAGCATCTGTGCTATGATACGTCCGCCAAGAGTTGAACCCTCCAGCACATATAAGGCCCCGAATGATTGCGATGAGTTATTGATGGAAGGCAGGTCCCGGCAAAGTTTATTGTAATGATCGCTATTCAATTGTTGCATATCCGAAACAATAGCTGCGCTTTTGCGGCGGCTTGAATAATCCGCAAGATGATTGCGGTCGATGAATCTATCAATCTGTTCTTCAACCGGTTTATAATAGCCATAAAAAAGTCGCAGAAGATCAAGGTAAGCTGTAGTTGTACTTGTTCTCCTGATCCTTTCGATCATTAATTTTTCAAGCTCCGCGTGGGGAATGCGCGTTGCCTGCTTCAGAGATTCACTGAGCATTCGAGGTTTAATTCATTTAATTCACGCAATTGCCACATCAGAATGGATATCCGATGCCAAGGTTAAGGATAAGGTTATTTTTACGCCATTCCCTGTTACCGAATTTTATCTGGTCGAACACCCAGCGCTCACCCTTAGGCAGGTAAGGCTTTCGCAGCGGGAATGCAAGATCGAGCCGCAAAACAAAGAAACTAAAATCAAACCGCAGGCCTACACCTGAACCAACAGCCAATTCACTTACAAAATCTTTACTGAATTTTCCTCCGGGCTTCAACGGGTTATCACGGTACAGCCACACGTTACCTGCATCAATAAAAACAGCCCCGTGAATAACACTGTACAGCTTTGCCCTGAACTCAGTATTCGCTTCCAGCTTTATATCGCCGGATTGATCTGGCAGGAAAATAGTGGTATCAGGAACCTGGTAACTGCCTGGCCCTAACGACCTGCTTCTGAATGCACGTATACTGTTGGTACCTCCTACAAAGAATTGCTTGATGAAAGGAAGCTCCCTTGAATTTCCATAAGGATAACCTATCCCTACTATCAGCCGGTTTGCCAGCACCGAAACCAGGCCAACCTTTCTGTAATACCTCAAATCTGCTTCCGTTTTAATGTACTGCGCAAAATCAGAACCGAATAGTTGTTTCGTATTGGTGGTTTTATTCTTAGCTACTACAAGGCCTGCAATATTGCCGGAGATGTCTACAAGCCCATTAAAATAAAATGCATTCGCAGGCGGGTTATTCGCAAGCTGGTTGATATTGAAAATATAATAGGAACCCAATATAAACTGGCGTTCTATTACTTTTTGCAAGGTTGGGTTCTTGTTGGCAACAGAATCGTAAAGCGGCGTTACATTTCCCGGCTGCACAAAATTAATGTTGATGGGATACAACTGATGTTCTCTGCGCACACTTTCCTTCCAGGCATAACCGAGCGCACCCCTGAATGAATTCAACGTATAGAGCTTACTCCGGTTGATCGCTTCATATCCAACCTCAAGATTAGTTCTTGGCACAAACGGGCTTCTCTTTTGCGGCACGTCAAAGAAAGGCGTTACAAACCTGGGCCATGTGATCGTGGCATCCACTCCAAGCCGGTAAGTATTGTATGCCTGAGACAAACCGCTGTACTGGTATTCGCTTCCCACACTTGCGTTGATTGTAAGCAACTCACCTCCCCTGAAAGTATTGCGGTTGCGCCACGATACTGTTACCTGTGAGCCCGTAAGATTGTTGGATTTCGTACTTCCTGTTAGCTCCAGGCGCAATGATTGACTTGGGAAAGGCGTGAGATAATAATATGCATCCAGCCTGGGCGTATCTACAG
>JBAVMD010000240.1:0-8199 GCA_049689695.1 Chitinophagaceae bacterium
GCAATCAATCCAATAAGAATCGATGTGGATAACAAGGTTCGTTTCATAGGTCGAGTTTAGGTTCTGCGGTATTTCACGCAAAGACGCAAAGGAAGACGCAGAGATGCAAAGAGGCTTTGCCTTTTTAATACTGGTTCTTGCGGAGAAAAAAAGGCGAAGCTTCTGCGCACAGCCTCTCTTTGCGTCTTTGCGTGAAATCACTTCGGCTTTGTTTATTGCTTCACTAATTTTTCATTCATAATTCCTAATGATGTTGTTATCTGTATCACATAAGTTCCCGGCAAAAGCCTTTGCACATCATCTAACATCACTTTATTTAATCCTTTCTCCAACAAAATATTTTTCTGAACAACTTTTCTTCCGCTGATATCGATAACGGATATGTTTACCTGCTCATTACGATTGAGCGTAAACGTTACCGAAGTAGCCGACTTCGCCGGATTGGGAATGATCTTAAGGCCAACATTCAATCGCTTCAGTTCAACCAGCCGCACTTCACTGTATTGGTAGCTACCATCTGCAGATAACATTTTCAGCCTGTAATAAGACAAACCATTTTCAGGGTACTGATCATAATACAGGTAATTATTAACCGGCGCACCGTTTGAATTGGATGCAATGATCGCCAGTTGCTTCCAGCTCAATCCATCCGTACTTCTTTCCAATTCAAATCCATTGAAAGAAATTTCTTTGCCTGTGCTCCAGTTCAATCGAACCCTTGTATCAGCTTCTGCCTGTGCAGTGAATGATAACAGGCTAACAGGCAATATAACGTTCACATAAACGGGATAATCTTCTACCTCGCCGTTAGAATACCAGCGTGTGGAATTGTTCACACCCATTCCATTTGAAGCTGAAGTAACCCTTACCCGCATGAACGTGCGGAAGCCTGTTGGCAAACTCACAGGAATGCCGACCCATGCAAGCGTAATGGTCTGCATGGCAGCATTAGTAGCTACGGTACGGGTAATTCCTTCAATAGGTTCAAACACGCCGTCGCCATCATAATCCAGCCAGGCAACTACGGTAGCATTTGCACCGGTATTGTTATACACTTTTACATCCTGCACATAAGTTACCAGTCCGCGCGGCAAAATGGTAACGGTGCTGATGCCATCTTCATCCGTACCATCGGCCGTTGCATCAGCAGATGGTGTTTTATCCCATTCACGGTCGAACGTTGGTCCAAGCCGGAGATTACAATTGAATTCATGCGTGGCCTTGTCCATTGGAACAGGATCATAACTTGCGGGTGCATCGCCAAAATCACTCTTAGGTTTAAAAGGGTCTGATGCATCACCGGCTCTTCCCACCCACGGTGGCGAACAAACAGTAACTGTCGCAACTATTTTAGCGCCGATAGTACCGTTCTCATTATAAATAGCTACACGGCCTGTTTCGGGCGACTGTCCGCCCGTCCAGTACAAAGTACCATTCCATGTTTGGCCAACCTGGATAGGAGCAGGGCTGCCATTTGTGTTATAAAAAACTGCGTTCCCGTTCTGCATATCGTAATGCACGAACTGCGAAGTGCTGCCCACATTACCCGTGTTAAAATCATACAACACACCATCTTTAATAGAAAAATCACCCCAGTCGTGCGTGAGTGTACCGCCGCCGTTATCCGCAGGGCGCGCAAACACCTGGCTCGCCCTGATGGGATTTTGTGCGTTATCGAAATCTATCCGCCAGATGATGGATTCGCGATTGGAATTCTTGCCGCTGTTCGTTCCTTCAACACCAAGAAATAAAGAACCATTATAAAAAGCAGCGCCGGCTGATTCCACCACGATATCAAATAGCGGAATGCCCAGTGCTGAAATATCTGTTATAACAGTGCTCACCGTTTCTGTATTGAAATCGTATTTCTTTAACGATCTGTTGGTGCTAACAGGCGAAGGGTTATCCATCACGTAATACAGTATCTTATTCACATGGTCGTACGCCATAGAGTTTACCCAGGGCGATACAGGCTCGCTGAACAACCAGTCTGATACACCCGTAAGTGGATTGAACAGGTAAACAGAATTATTATCCGGTGTTACCAGGTAATAGGCCGGTTGACCTGTAAAAGGTTTTTGTGAGATATAATAATTAAGTGGAAAATTTCCATACACGCAGGCGGTGAGATCAGACAGCCAGCAATTACCTGTGGCAGCAGTGAATGTGACCGTAACTGATTTCACACCACCTGCGCCGGGTATGCTGATGTTGACCGTACCACGTGTATCCGTATTGCCCGCAGCTGTTGCACTCGCGGTAGCAACTGCAACAGGAGAGCCGCTGCCTGTTATGCTTACAATGCCAGCTGTTACATTGGTCATTGTAACAGCAAGCGGAATTACAGCAGCATCCCATGCAGTAACAGTAACTACCTGGCTGATATCGATATCATACAGGCTGAATTGCAGGTTTTGCACCACGGTATCGAAAGTGAGTGTTAACGTACCAAGTCCGTTGTACTCCACATCCGCACCGGAACCAAACGAACCAGCTTCGGCCGTATTGGTAACATTCTCACCATTTGGAGCAAGCCCATTCAATTGCATTTTCACCCGGTTGATACCGAGTGTAAAATATTGTGTATCCCGCATGGCGTTGGTGACGAAAGTATTATAGGCGCCGTTCCTGGTGATATAATCCAGGTTGTCCCAGTTGATGGTTGCGCTGTTCCAGCCTGACGCACACTGTGCTGAAGCTAACAAACCGCAACAAATACAAAGACAAGAAAGGATGTAAGCGCGTAGAAGTTTTTTCATAGAAGTGGATTTTATGCGCTGATAACCAGAATAAAAGTACAGTCAAAGGTTGGAAGCGCCGAGGAGTTTATACTTGGGATATTCCCAACAGGAACTGAGGTTTTAGGAAGTTAGTAAGAGTACGTTGTGCTAATTTGGCTTAATACTTGCGCTCTACGCACAAATTCTCTGCATGAAAAGGATCTTGTTGTTTGTTCTGTTGTTGCCTGTGCTTGCCTCTGCCCAAAACCGCTTACATCTTACATTGTCCGGAGGTTTCTCCAATTATTATGGTGATCTCCAGGATAAACCCATCACGGCCAGCCAGTCGCACGCAGCTTTTGGCGCCGGACTTAAATACGATATTACCAGCCACTTTGCCGTGCGAGGCGGGATTTTTTACGGGAGATTAAGTGCAGATGATAAGAACAACAAAGCTTCCTTACAACCACGCAACCTCAATTTCCATTCAAAAATTTTTGAAGGCAGTCTGCTTGCAGAGTATGCACTCTTCGACCTGGAAGAAAAAAAGTTTACGCCTTATGTATTTGCTGGCGTAGCCTTGTTTCATTTCAATCCATATACTTTAGATTCTACCCGGGCCAAACATTTTTTGCAGCCACTGGGCACAGAAGGTCAGGGGCTTACACAATATCCTGACCGCAAACCTTACAGCCTTACTCAACTGGCCATACCCGTGGGAGGTGGTATCAGGATGCGCATCAGCGAGAAAGTAACGCTTGCGTATGAATTCAACCTGCGTAAAACTTTTACAGATTACATTGACGATGTAAGCACTACTTATGTTGATCCAATTGCGCTTGCAGCCGTACGCGGCGCTAAAGCCGTTGAGCTTTCATACCGTGGAGGGGAGTTAAAGAATGGCATCACCGATTATCCCGAAGAAGGCACGCTCCGTGGCAGCGCCAAATACAAAGACTGGTATTACTTCAATGGTCTCACCGTAACCATCGGCATCGGCAACGCGCTGATGGGTGGCGGAAGAGGGCGAACTACATGCCCGCCGGTGAATTAACTCTCCCTACGTTACCTTTGCCGCATGGCATACAAGAGTTTACAGCATTTTTTAGATGAATTGGAGAAGGCGGGCGAACTGGTGCGCATTAAGACCTATGTGAACCCTCACCTAGAAATGGCCGAGATCACGGACCGGGTAAGCAAAACTCCCGGAGGGGGCAAAGCGCTCCTTTTTGAACAGACAGGCTACGATTTTCCCGTGCTGATGAATGCCTATGGAAGCGAGAAAAGAATGTGCATGGCATTGGGCGTTGAACATCTCGATGATATTTCCAAAGAGATCGAGGGCCTTTTTAAAATGCTTTCGAAACCAAAAGAAAACATTCTCGACAAATTGCGGTTGCTGCCAAAGCTTGGCCAGTTTGCCTCCTGGATGCCCAAAGTGAAAAGCGGTCGGGGAGAATGCCAGGCCGTAGTGATGCCGCAGCCCCAACTTTCAAAACTTCCCATCATCACCTGCTGGCCAAAGGATGGCGGCCCTTTTGTTACGCTGCCTGTTATTCATACAAAAGATCCAAATACCGGCGCAAGAAATGTAGGCATGTACCGCATGCAGGTTTTTGGCGAAACGCTTACCGGCATGCATTGGCATAAGCATAAAGTAAGCGCACGCCACTTCAATGAATACAAAAAGCTCGGTAAAAGAATGCCTGTGGCCGTTGCACTCGGCGGAGATCCCGCTTACGCCTATTCCGCAACAGCTCCCTTGCCTGAGAATGTTGACGAATACATGCTGGCAGGCTTCATCCGCAAGAAAAAAGTAGAGCTGGTAAAATGCATTACCCAGCCGGAACTGGAAGTGCCGGCCGATTCAGACTTCGTGATTGAAGGTTATGTTGATCCGAATGATGAGCTGATCTGGGAAGGTCCCTTCGGCGATCATACTGGATATTATTCGCTTCCCGATTGGTATCCCCGTTTTCACGTTACCTGCATCACGCACAAGCGCAACCCGGTTTATCCCGCCACCATCGTGGGCATTCCCCCGCAGGAAGATGCCTGGTTGGGCAAGGCTACAGAAAGAATATTCCTCGCCCCTATGAAAATGACCATGGTACCGGAAATAGTAGATATGGACATGCCGGTGGAAGGTGTATTTCACAATCTTACCATCGCGCAGATCCACAAGGAATATGCAGGGCAGGGACAAAAAGTAATGAATGCCATGTGGGGCGCGGGGCAAATGATGTTCAATAAAATATTGGTACTGGCTGATGAAGGCGTACGCATAACAGATTACAAGGCATTGGCTCAATATGTTTTTAAAAACATCAACCCGCTTAGCGATGTGGTGTTCAGCCAGGGGCCGATGGATGTGCTGGACCACAGTTGCAGCAAACTGGGTTTTGGCGGAAAGATGTGCATTGATGGAACAAAGAAATTTGATGAGGAAACGGACGAACAATTTTTTCTTAATCCCGGCAGGGCAGGAGATGAGTTGACGGAACAATTGCTGATGCAGCAATTTCCAGAGATCACTGCGGTGAATGTATCGTTGCTGGAACAGCAGATACCCTGCCTCATCATATCCGTAAGAAAAAACAAAACAGGTCATGTGCGGCAGTTGCATCAATCGCTTACCGATATGAGCTCATTGGAACCCGTAAAGATCATCCTGTACGTAGAGCATACGGTAGATGCGCACGATATTGCCATCTCGCTCTGGCGTTTTTGTAACAATCTCGATCCCAAGAGAGATCATATACCTGTTCAGCGTCCTTCACAACTGGAGCCTGATAAGATCTTCGCATGCCTGGGACTGGATGGAACACGCAAAACAAAAGAGCACGATAATTTCAGGCGCGACTGGCCAAATATCATTGTAGCAGATGATAAGACCATTGCATCAGTGGATGAAAAATGGAGCGAACTCGGCCTTGGCAGTTTCATTCCTTCCCCCTCATTAAAGTTTAAAGGACAGATGTATGGAGAAGAGGCCGTGGTAAATGATTAAATTTAAAAGATGAAACGCTGGGTCTATATACTGATCGGGTTTTTTGTATTGCTATTCCTTGCTTCGATCATCGCAAGGTCAACCGGCGCGCTGCAGTATTTCAAGGCTGCAACAGGAGCTAACGAGCCAGCTTATTATCCCGGCGATGCATTTTTTATTTCGAACCTGAAAGAGCCTCAACGCTTTGATTTTATCTGCTATGAATCCACTAATATGGTTGCGGATGGTAAGAAGGTGGTCGCCATGCATCGCCTTTGCGGATTGCCCGGCGATGAAGTACGGATCATGAACGGAAGCCTGTATGTGAATGGAAAACTTTCAGACAGTACCCTGAACCTGATGCTGCCGTATGTTCTGCTCAATAAAGATTATGGAAAGATCAGTTCCGAAATGCCTGAAGAAACGCAGTTGACCCCAAACGGCCCGGATTCCGTTCAGGTGACCCTGCCATCGGCTTTGATCAAAAAAAACAATATCGCCGCAGCAAGAGTATACCTGGATTCGTCGTACGTTGATGATGGCATCATTAAAAAGTTCAACCAGCCATGGAATGCTGATTATTTCGGGCCTGTAAGGGTGCCGGCCGGTCAATACTTCGTGTTGGGCGATAACCGCAACAGTTCGATGGATTCCCGTTATATCGGTTTTATAAACAAATCATCGCTTGTTGGCGTGGCCCTCAACCGCAAATAGCGGAAATTGTTGTTAATAGTGAAACTTTCACCCGTCCCCGTTAAAGTAAATCGTAAATTGTCGATCCTGAATTCGTAATCCAAAAATTCGCAAATTTTGAAACTATTGTGGCTTACCCTGGGAATTTTATCTGTGCTGAGTGCTGCGTCGCAGTCAAAGCCATTGTCGAAGACCACTTCTGCAAAGCCTAAAAGCAAAAGCGCTGCCGCTACGGCAAAACCCGCTGTTTTGGAAAATACTTTACTATGGCAGATCTCCGGTAACGGTCTCACAACTCCTTCTTACCTGTTTGGCACCATGCACCTGTTGTGCGCGGAAGATGCGCGGCTGAGCGCCAATTTAAAAAAAGCGATCAAAGAAACAGACCGTATTTATTTCGAAATAGATATGGATGATATGGGGCAGATGATGAGCGCATTGAAATATGTGCGCATGACAGATAATACAAAACTGTCTGACCTGCTTAGCACAGAAGAATTTGCACGCGTAAAAACTTTCTTCGAAAAAAACGGCTCCATACTTCCTTTTTCCATGATGGAAAGATTCAAGCCTTACATGCTTACAAGCCTTATCAGCGAAACAGGCATGGGTTGCGAAAAAACCAATGGTATGGAAATGACCATCATGCAGGAATCAAAAAAATACGATAAGGAAATACTCGGTCTTGAGACTGCTGAATTCCAGGCGGGATTGTTCGACAGCATTCCTTACGGTAAACAGGCGAAAGAGCTGCTGAACTACATTGACAGCATCGACCGTTACAAGAACAATACTTCAGAGCTTGTAAAAGTGTACCGCGAGCAGAACCTTCAGAAAATGGAAGACCTTACCATGAACTCCGAAGGCGGCATTGGTGAATACCTCGACCTGCTGGTGTTTAATCGCAACCGCAGATGGGTGGAGCAACTGGGGAGCATTCTTCCCGGCAAGTCTACATTGATTGCGGTGGGAGCGGGCCATCTGCCCGGCGAGAGTGGATTGATAAACCTGCTGAGAAAAGCCGGCTACACTGTGAAGCCGCTCAAGAATACTTTACCTCCGCTTAAAGTCAAATCAGATCCTGCGTAAAGAATTATTGATTATTCATTATTTATTATTTGTTTGATCAGTACAAATAATAAATAATCAATAATGAATAATTATTTTATGCTGTAAAAAATAACGTCACTGTCATTGCTATCACTACAATCGAAGAGATCCACAGGGCATGACTTGTTTTCATTGTTGGGCGATTTAAATGCTTTGTTTAGCCAGGACAAGTTTAATGCCAAACGCATTTATAAAACAAAAGCCGCTCTTGTTACAGGGCAGCTTTCACAGATTTTTATTATTCGTTACAATCAGAATTGTTCTAACCCACTAAAAAAGAAATTGCTTTCGATGTTCGCGTTCTCGTCGCTATCGCTTCCATGTATGGCGTTTTCGCCTACAGAAGATGCGTATAGTTTGCGGATGGTTCCCTCATCTGCTTTTGCAGGATCGGTTGCGCCGATGAACTGACGAAAAGACGCCACAGCATCGTTTTTTTCCAGCACGGCGGCTATGATCGGCCCGCTGCTCATGAATTCAACCAATTCCCCATAGAACGGGCGCGCTTTGTGGATTGCATAAAATTCCCCTGCTTTTTCGTTGCTCAGCTTTGTCATTTTAAGCGCTACAATGCGAAAACCAGCCTGGATAATGCGGTCGATGATCTGGCCCTGTACACCTTTTTTCATAGCGTCCGGCTTGATCATGGTAAAAGTTCTGTTACTCATATTACTCATCGTTTTTTGC
>JBAVMD010000241.1:0-21517 GCA_049689695.1 Chitinophagaceae bacterium
CAATAAAAGCAGACCGTATTCACACAGTACAGCAATTGCTGAAAGCCTATACGCTTTTTGATAAAGACATTGAATATGTTGTGCTTGAAGGCGCGGTTAAAATTGTTGATGAGCAAACAGGCCGTATACTCGAAGGCCGTCGTTACAGCGATGGTTTGCACCAGGCCATTGAAGCCAAGGAAAATGTGAAGATCGAAGCAGCTACGCAAACCTATGCTACTATTACACTGCAGAACTACTTCCGTATGTACCACAAGCTTTGCGGTATGACGGGTACTGCCGAAACGGAGGCAGCGGAGCTTTGGGCGATTTATAAACTGGATGTGGTGACCGTTCCTACCAATGTGAATATGATCCGTAAGGACCATGAAGATCTTGTATATAAAACCAAGCGCGAAAAATACAAATCAGTTATTGATGAGATAGAAGCTTTGCGCAACGCCGGCCGCCCGGTGCTGGTAGGTACAACTTCGGTAGAGGTGAGTGAGTTGCTGAGCCGCATGCTGCAACAGAAAAAGATCCCGCACAATGTATTGAACGCAAAGCAGCACTCGCGCGAAGCGCAGGTGGTTGCAGAAGCTGGCCTGAGCGGCGCCGTTACCATTGCCACCAACATGGCTGGCCGTGGTACTGACATTAAGCTTGGACCTGGCGTAAAAGAGGCAGGCGGTCTGGCCATTATTGGTACAGAACGTCATGAATCTCGCCGTGTGGACCGCCAGTTACGTGGCCGTGCAGGCCGCCAGGGCGATCCCGGAACTACTCAATTCTATGTGTCACTGGAAGATGAGCTGATGCGTTTGTTCGGTAGTGAACGTATTGCCAAGCTGATGGACCGCTTTGGGTATAAAGAAGGTGAGGTGATCCAGCACAGTATGGTAACCAAGAGCATCGAGCGTGCACAGAAAAAAGTAGAAGAGAACAACTATGGCATTCGCAAGCGCCTTTTGGAATACGATGATGTAATGAATAAGCAGCGTAATGTTGTTTATAAGAAGAGGCAGCACGCCTTGTTTGGCGACCGTCTTGCGCTTGACCTTGACAATGCATTTTATACTGTTGCAGAAGGTCTGATCACGTCCTTCCGCGAGCAGCAGGATTATGAGGGGCTGCAGCTTGCTACCATTGTGAACTTCGGACTGCAGACTTCCATCACCAAAGAAGAATTTTCAAGAGGCAATCCTACTGAGTTATCAGACAGGTTGTACGACGAAGCTATTTCCACATACCAGCGCAAGCTGGAAGATTTGCAAAAGCAGGCGGTGCCGGTATTTAAAAATATCCGTACCTCGCAAGGCGCGCATATTGAAAATGTGGTAGTGCCATTCAGTGATGGAAGAAAAGGCATACAGGTGCTGGCGAACATGCAGAAAACACTCGATACCGATGGTCGTGAATTGGGAACTGCAGTGGAGCGGCAGATCACACTTTCTATTATAGATGATTCATGGAAAGAGCATCTGCGTGCGATGGACGATCTGAAACAAAGTGTGCAAACGGCTTACCTGGAGCAGAAAGATCCATTGGTGATCTATAAAATAACTGCATTTGATTTGTTCCGGCGGATGGACGGCGATGTGAACAAAGAGATCGTGAGCTTCTTGTGCCATAGCGGAATTCCTATTGAGCAGAACAATGGCCAGCAGTTGCGTGAAGGCCGTGAGCAGAAAACAGATATGAGCCGGATGCGCGCCAACAAAGAAGAGATCGACCGCAGAGGTGATGATTATGCAGCGAACGAAAATGATTACTTCTATCCTACGCCGGTGAAGCAGGAGCCGATAAAAGTGGGTCCTAAGATTGGAAGAAACGATCCATGCCCGTGCGGAAGCGGCAAGAAGTTTAAGCATTGCCATGGCAAGGATGCGTGATGATGAGCTGATGAAATGATTAGCTGATAAGCTGATTAAGAAAAATAGTAAGCGATTTTATTTTATGAAGGGATGACATTAATGTCGTCCCTTTTTTCATTTTAATCGGTTATGAGAAAAATTTTGCTATGTGAAAAATGTATGTGGATGTGAATTATTTTTGAAATTGAAATGCGAGTAGCCATTGGGTTAAGGAGGGAATTGAATGAAGTGTATACAGGACATACGGAAATTAGCATGGTCGAAGTATAAGGACGCAGAAGTGTTGTTCGATGACGGAAGGTTTGATTCCGCTTTTTATTTAGCCGGTTACACTATCGAATTGCTTTTGAAGGCCGTGATATGTAAGACAATTAACATGGAAAACTTCTTTGATTTTGATGATACCCTTAAGAAGCCATTGAGTAAAGAGGCATACCGTCCATTTAAAGTGCATGATTATCACCAACTGATTGTGCTATCCGGTATGTATAGAGATTTAAATACAGACATACAGAAAATTGAATTTAAAGAGCATTGGGCAACAATAATTAAATGGACAGAAGAGAACAGGTATTTCACTGGCAAATCAGAAGATGAAGTAAAGGAGTTTTTGATTGCCGTAAAACATATTTCACAATGGATAGAAAAACGCTTATAAAGAAGCTGCGCCGGATATTTAGCGACAGCTATAAACAAGACAAAAAATATGGTGAAGTATGGTTGTCATATATAGATTTTGGCGGGCTATACTTCACAGACGAGTTTTATGTTTTAAATGTAAAAACAGAAACCAGGATAAACTATACCGAAGTTATATCATCTGTATTGCACATGTTAGATGATAAAGCAAAGGAAGAATTAAAACGTATCTGGACTGTAAGTGTGCATCAACCAAATGAGCGTGCTTATTGCGATACCGGAGATTTTATGGTTTATAGTAAACCCGGATTAGGTTGAACATTACCGTATCAGCATGCTGGTTCCTCTCTTGCGAACGATTGTTCCATCAAGGTCCACTACCTCTAACACCCATACGTAGGCACCTGAAGGCTGCGGCAGTCCGTTGATAGTTCCATCCCAACCCTGGCCAATGATCTTTGTTGAGAACACCATTTGTCCCCAACGATTATATACCTGGAACATGGTAAGCTCTTTTATTTCACGCAACACCGGTCGCAATACAGGATTGGTGTTCCCGGAAGGCCTGAAGGCGTTGGGCACTTCTATGATACGAACAACATCTACCGTTATATTCAGCTTTGCCGTACCGGAGCAGCCTGATTCATTAAAGCCTCTTATAGTATATGTAACAGGCCCTCTCGCCGTCATAACCGGATTGGCAATATTAGGGTTGTCAAGATAAAGCGATGGGCTCCATTGATACCTGATACCGCCCGTTGCCTGCAGTTGTATGGGTTGAATACTTGATACTTTTATATCGGGGCCCGCAGAAATAACTGGAGTCCGCAGGTCAATAGTAGTGTCTTTTATATCTGTAACACATCCACTGGCGCTGGACACAGTGAGCCGTACATTAAACACTCCAGCGTTCGCATACTGATGGGAAGGGCTGGCAACATTGGAAGTATTGCCATCGCCAAATGACCACTGATGAGACATATTGCTGCCACCGCTGGAAGAATCCAACAGCTTAATGGTTCGCTGATCGCACTGAACAGTTATTCCATAATTCGCTTCTACCTGCTCACCGGAAGGCCGCACGCGTTTAGAAACTACCTGGTACACGCAATTGGCACTATTGGTAGCCGTTAGCTTTACCAAATATTCAATATTAGGATCTGCATAAGAATGTTGCACAGTCAGGCCACTCCCTTTATTGCCATCACCAAAATCCCATTCCAATACAACACCGGGAATATTAGAAACTCCATTAAACTGCACTGTTCCGCTGCAACTGCCTATCAGTTGAAAGCTAAAGTCGACAGGCCTGTTAGAATACAGGTTGGGCACTATGTTGGGAAGGCTCAGGCTACTGCCGCCGGTCAATTGCAATTGATCTGGTACAATATCGCAACCAACACCCGCTACATTTGGTTTATTGATCACATGCAGCGAAGGGCTGCTCGTAGTAACGTATATTTTTTGGTCGGGGCCCTGAGCAATACCGTTAATCGATCCTTCGGTCATCAAAAACACCTGTTTGGAGGCAACAACATCATTAATATCACTTAACGTTATATCAAACTGATGGATGGTATTCTTAAAAGGATTTACAAAATAAGCGAATTGCGAGTTGGGTGATATTTCAGCGCCGAAATAATACCCATCGTTCAAAAGAGGAATTATTCTTGGATTGGAAAGCTGGCCGGTAACATCGTCAAAATCGAACAGCTGTGCGTATTCGTTTGTGGGCACCGCCTGTGTGCGGCCTTTTACATTGGTTTGTATCACATGTTTTGCGTCTGGACTTATCCGCAGAATACCAATATTACAATAAGTATCCTCTGTCATGTTCCTTCCAACTGCCGAGAGCACGGGCGAAATATTAACACCATTGCAATCCACCTTGAATGCCCTGAACCTGTTGCTGCTCCATTCATTAGTAACCACCCAATAGCTGTTATTGTCTGCAGCCCTGATAGCAGTAAGCCGCTCCGAAGAAGGACCGGCCAGAAAAATATTTTTTTGGGAAGTAACGGCACCCAAACCGTTATCGAGACGCATGTCCACTTCAGAATAGCAATAGCCTTCTTCCCCGTCATTTTCCCATGCATCTGCAGTAAATATGTAATAGATATTGCGGTCGCCCGGTTTAGGAACAATTATAGACGATTGATAAGAAGACTTGTGCCCTTTGAGCCCGAAGCCATTCAGCATCTGATCGTGATCGCGATTAAAAATCGTACGCCCATCCGTATAAAAAAGCACTTTACCGGTAGAATCGCACATCACGGAAGTGCCTTCCAATGTATTGGTCTGCCCATCGCCCAAAGCTGAAGGAGGATTGGTATTGAAGTTTACCCCTGCAAAGTTTCCGAAATACCAGATGTTGCCCTGCTGGCTTTTCAACGAAGTGTTGACCAGGAGCAAACAGCATGCAAGAAACCAATACAGACCAGGCCTTTTCCCGAATGACATTATTGCAATGATAAGACGATAAAGATACTCTGCAAAGATCAATGTTAATAGCCTTTTAATGAATGTTATACGGCTCGCAATCAGCAAGGGTGTGGTTCCTGCGAAAAAACATAAAAATCAAATCGCCCATAATAAAAAAAGGGCCGTTCAATGAACCGCCCTTTTTTAATATCTGTCCTTATTCATCAGCTAATCAGCTAATTACCACATCAGCCAATGAGTTTAGAACGGCTTCTGCTTCTCATACTTCTTCTTGTACCTCTCGTTCAGCAGCTTATGCTTATCGGTAAGATCGATCTTTCTGCCCTGGATGAAGGCATCCGTTACATTGCTGGTGCGCATGTCCAGGAGATCGCCTTCGCTGATAACGATGTTTGCATCCTTACCAACTTCTATGCTACCTGTTTTATCTGCAACACCCAATACCTTAGCGGCATTCAGTGTAATGGCCTGCAGCGCTTCTTCTTTTGAAAGACCATACGTAGCAGCAGTGCCGGCGTTGAATGCCAGGTTGCGCCCACGGGTTTGCCCATCGTCATCAGAAATGGCGAATGTTACACCAGCCTTCTGCAGCATCGCGGCATTCTTATAAGGCTGATCGATATCATCGTCTTCAAGGGTTGGAAGGCTATGCGGCTGGTTCAGGATCACCGATACATTGTTTTGTTTCAGCAGGTCTGCTATCTGCCATGCATCGGTTCCGCCCACGATCACCACATCGAAATTGAATTCTTTTACAAACTCAAGCGCTATCAGCATTTGCTTTACTGTGCTTGCGTGAACATAAAGGCGTTGCTTCTTATCGAACAATCCTTTTACCGCTTCAAACTTCAGGTTTGTAAGAGCATGAGAAGCTTCGCTGTTATAAGCCTTTGCCTCATGAAAAAAGCTTTTGATCTGGTCAACGCGATCGAGTCCTTCTTTTACGGGATCAGTTTGTGGCTGCTGAGGTCCGCCGCCACCTCCACCAAATCCGCCAAAGCGTGGACGCGCCATTAAAGACGGCATACGAAAATGAATACCCGCATCTGTTTTATAGGCTGCATCTTCCCAATTCCATGCATCGAGCTGTACTACTGAAGAAGCGCCGCTGAGAAGCCCGCCTTCAGGTACTATGTTGGCCAGCAGGATGCCGTTTGAACGAAGCGTATTGATCACTCTTGAATCTGTGTTGTATGCCACAATCGAACGAATGTTCGGGTTCATATCACCGATCTCCTGCGCATCCGAAGTAGCGCGTACCGAGGATACGTCTACCAACCCGAGATTGCTGATAGGGAGTATGAGTCCGGGATACACATGCTTGCCCTGTGCATTCACCACAGTGGCGCCGGCAGCGGGTGTAATATTAGAACCTACCTGCGTGATCTTGCCATCGCGTATTTCAATAGATGCATTGGTCAATACCTGGCCATTGCCCACATGCACCGTTGCGTTGGTAATAACCGTTGTGCCCACCTGCTTAGGTGCAGGATAAACTGTTTCCTGGGCAAACAGTTTAACGGAACAACCTATTAAGAATAAACCGAGAAGTATCTTTTTCATTTTGTATTAAGTTTTGATAACGGCTAATTGCTAACTGACCCCGATAGCTATCGGGACTATTCTTCTGAATCGATGATCAGCAAACCATGGCTGTGATAATGATCACTGCAAGTATGCATGATCTGGTAAGTTGGCTGCGCAGGCTGTACCGGAACGCCTGAACGTTTTTCAGACACCATCTTTTTAATAAGGCGGTTCCTGTCTGCATCTACCAGTTTTTGCAATTGTTCGTCTTTCTGCCTGTCAAAATAAATTGTTCCGTCTACGATCGTGTATAATGATTTAGAATAAATGCTCAGCGGGTGATCGCTCCAAAGCACCACATCACCATCCTTACCAACTTTCAGGCTTCCTACCCTATCCTCAACATGCAGCATTTTAGCAGGATTAAGCGTTACCATTTTCAATGCATCTTCTTCAGACACGCCTCCGTACTTTACGATCTTTGCGGCTTCGTGATTGAGGCGGCGCGCCATTTCTGCATCGTCAGAATTGATGGCCACATTTAAACCTACATTGTGCATGATGGCTGCATTGTACGGGATTGCATCCTGCACTTCCATCTTATAGTTCCACCAGTCAGAGAAGGTAGAAGCATTGGCTCCATGCGCCTTCATTTTGTCGGCCACTTTATAACCTTCGAGAATGTGTGTGAAGGTGTTGTATTTGTAACCCATCTGCTCTGCTACTTTAATAGAGCTGTTGATCTCACTCTGCACATAGGAGTGACAGGTAATAAAACGTTTGTTCTCCAGTATCTCTACCAAAGCATCGAGCTCCAGGTCTCTGCGCGGAGCTGTTACACCTTTTTTAGTTTTGTTAGCGTCGTAATCTTTCCATGCGCGCTGGTAATCTTTTGCGCGTGTAAATGCATCCACCAGCACCTGCTCAACACCCATCCTTGTATCGGGATAACGGTTGTTGTTGGAATTGTTGCCAACGGCAGCAGGCGAACGCTTCACATTCTCTCCCAATGCAAATTTTATCTGGCCTGGCCAGTTCTTGAATTTCAGGTCTTCATCATTAGCGCCCCAGCGCAATTTGATGAGCTGCGTTTGTCCGCCAATGGTATTGGCAGAACCATGTAAAATGTGAGAAGTTGTAACGCCACCACTCAGCTGGCGATAAATATTGATATCGTCCGGGTTCAGGTTATCTGCAATACGCACTTCAGAGGTTACCGTTTGTCCGCCTTCATTAATAGAAGCCGCAGCTATGTGAGAATGTTCGTCAATAACGCCAGCGGTTACGTGCTTACCGGTTCCATCTATCACTCTCGCACCTGCATCGGAAAGATTTTTTCCAACGCCCGCTATCTTGCCGTTTTTGATCAGCACATCTGCATTCTGCAGCACACCTTCTTTTTCGTTCGTCCAAACTGTAGCATTCTTAATAAGAATGGTTTCCTGCTTTGGCGCATTGCCATCTTCCCAACCAAAGGGCTCGAATGGATAGGTTACTTTTCCAAGAGGACCTTGTGGTCTTTTGCGTGCAGTGTCAGCTTTTTGTACCATTGGTTCGGCATACGTGGCTGTCCATGTGATGCGGTTGCCGGCAGTATCCTCTCCGTAACCACTCCAACCCCCCTCCTCGCCAATCATACCACTCAGCCTGACATCGCCTCCGCGTCTTTCAGGTGCGAAATTGATGCGCACCTGGCGGCCATCGTAATAGAATTTTGAAGTCACCGTGTCTTTACCGATCACGCTCGCTGCAGTATTGCTTTTGAAATCGACTGTATAATTTACAGGCCCTGAAGCAGTGTTCAACACTAATTTATATTTACCGCGCAGATCGTTCCAGGTATCATCTTTCACTCCGTATTTTCTTCCGTGCACCCAGTTCTGGAAGATGGTTGTTTTATCGCCAAAAATGTTTCCCGATGTAATGAGGAAATTCGCAAGCTTGCCGGCATCCAGGCTTCCTACCATATCATAAATGCCGAGTACTGTGGCGGGTGTTTTTGTGAGCGCATTGAGCGCGGTATTTTCTGTAAGTCCATACTCAAATGCTTTGCGCAGGTTGGCCATGAACTGCCTTATATCCCTCATGTCTGCCGTAGTAATGCAGAATGATATGCCTGCTTTTTCAAAAGCACCAGGATTGGTGGGGGCGAGTTCCCAATGCTTCATATCGTTTATAGAAACAAAACGGGCATCGTTGGGATCTTCCACATCCTGCGCCTGCGGGTAATTGATGGGAACTATGAAAGTGGCATTGGTAGCCTTCATTTCCTTAATGCGCTGGTACTCGTTGCCGCCGGCCTTAATAATGTATTGCACACCAAATTCATCACCTATCCTGTCTGCACGAAGATTGTTCCATTTATCTCCTGCATCAAATATCTGCGGCAGGCTTTGATTGGCATTCCATGCCTCGAGGCTCAGGTTGGTGCCTTCGTTTGCGGGCTTGTTCTTATACCATTGTGCATCCAGGTAAGTTTGCCGCATCAATGCGATCATGCCCATCATGGAGCCTGGGTAGCTTTGCGTGGAAGAGCCTTTGTTGAAAGCATAATGCGCAGATGCGCGCTCTTTTACAATGCTGAGGTTTTCCTTTTCATTTGCCAGCGTAACCACAGCGCCTGTGCCACGTGCGATGCCATCTTTCACGTGTGTAAGCACGGTGCCGAAGCCGAGATCTCTCAGGCTTTTTGCACGCGCTTCATCCGCAGCAAATATTTTAAAAGCATCTACTTCACTTTTTACAGCCTGGTTCCAGCCGTACGCACCCTTGGTAGCGGTGGTGAGCTGGGCCTGAGCGCCAAAATTAAAACCGCCCTGCCTGGGCTGTTGCGCGGGTGTGCCGTAATCGCTGTAAATATCAATGAAAGAAGGATAAATGAACTTGCCCTTGCAATCTACTTCCACTGCACCCTGCGGCACCTTGATATTGGTTCCTACAGCTACTATTTTGCCTTCTTTAATAACAAGCGTGGCATTGGTGAGCGTGGTGGCCGCGTCTTTTACGATCGTGGCATTGGTAAAGGCGTAATGACCAAAACGTTCATCTGCAACGCCGTTCACCGGGTATGTGCTTTGCGCTGAAGTAACGGAAGCAGTCAATAAGAAAACCCACAGAAGCAACAATTTGCCTCGCGGATACAGCAATGCTTTTCTCATGATGTTAGTTTTTTATCGGAATTCAGTAATGGGCACACAAGTTAAGCAAATGGGCTAATTTCGGCCCACATCAATTGTAGTTTTTAATGAACATTGCTTCTTATATCGATCACACATTATTAAAACCTTCAATACTTGCTGCGGATGTGGAAAAATTATGCATGGAAGCATACGATCATGGCTTTGCCGCAGTTTGCGTTCCGCCTCCTTTTGTAAAAAGATGCAAGGCGCTTTTATCGCCCACCACCGTAAAAGTGGCAACCGTTATCGGCTTTCCGTTTGGTTATTCGCTCATGGAAGCCAAGCTTGCCGAAACCGTGTTGGCAATAGTTGATGGGGCCGATGAGCTGGATATGGTGATCAATATCTCCGCTCTGAAGAACGGCGATTGGGAATACCTTGAAAAGGAAGTGGCCCATGTGCTGGAAATAGTGCGCAGCAAAAAACGAGTGCTTAAAGTGATCATCGAATCCGGCATCTTAACGCAGGAAGAGATCATAGAATGCTGTAAGCGCTACGCTAAGGCAGGCGTTGATTTTGTGAAGACCTCCACCGGGTATGCCGAGAAAGGCGCTTCGGTTGAAGACGTGCAACTGATAAGGAAGCATTTACCGTCTGGTATTCGTGTAAAGGCATCAGGAGGCATCAGAACGTACGATTTTGCGAAACAATTGATAGAAGCCGGGGCAGACCGGCTGGGATGCAGCGCCAGCGTAGCCATTGTTACCGGAGAAAAGGATGCGGCAGGAAGTAATTATTAAGATTTTGGTTTTTGGCTTTTAATTTGAATAACAATAAGTGGAGATCAATAAAATACATTGAATGAAAATCATTACCCTGGCCGTATTCCTGTTTACCTGTTTTTCACTGAACGCCCAGGATTCTGCGCGCAGCATAGCTATACACAAAGACCCCCGCATAGACCTGCTGGTGAAAAAGCAGATAGAGATCAATGAAGAAACCACGCGTGATACGCGCCGCACCATGTCTGGCTACCGCATTTTGGTGATCAATTCCAACGACCGCAGTAAGGTATTCGCTGCCAAGGCGCGCATTTATCAATCTTATCCTGAATTGAAGCCTTACCTCATGTACCAGCCTCCTTTTTATAAGCTCAAGGTGGGCAACTTTAAAACAAAGGAAGAAGCAGAAGAGTACCGCAAAGAGCTTTCCCGTGAATTCACTTCGGGATTGTATGTGGTAAGGGATATTATTGAGGTTAAGCCCGAGAAGCTACAACAGTAAGGCACAAGGTACAAGGGACAAGGCACAAGAAGGTTCCCGATAAACCAATAAACTAATAAACCAATAACCTTCATCCCTAACTTCGCTGCATGTTGCAGCAATCCATCAAACAATTGGCGAATCAATACGCTGATGAGTTCATCTCCGTCAGGAGGCACCTGCATGCACATCCTGAATTAAGCTACCAGGAATTTGAAACCTCTGCATTTGTTAAGCAGCAACTGGAGAAATCCGGCATTACACACACCACCATGGCGCAGACCGGTGTTGTGGCATTAATAGAAGGCAAAAATCCTTCGAGCCGCATCATAGCATTGCGTGCCGATATGGATGCGCTGCCTATCAGGGAAGAGAACAATGTTGCTTATAAATCTACCAGGGAAGGTGTTATGCATGCCTGTGGTCACGATGTGCATACTACCTGCCTGCTGGGCGCTGCAAAAATCCTGCATGAGTTGAAGAACGAATGGGAAGGCACTATCAAACTCATCTTTCAGCCCGGTGAGGAACGCAATCCCGGAGGCGCCAGCATCCTTATTAAAGAAGGCGTTTTAAAAGATCCCGCACCGCAGGCAATCTTAGGATTGCATGTGCATCCCCAAATGGAAGTAGGAACCTTCAGTTTTCGTGGAGGCAAGGTAATGGCGAGCGCCGATGAGCTTTATTTTACTATCAAAGGACCCGGCGGACACGCGGCCGCCCCGCACCTCACAGTAGATACCGTGTTGGTAGCTTCTCACCTGGTAATTGCGCTGCAACAGATCATCAGTCGTAATAAAAGTCCTTTTACTCCGTCCGTGCTTTCCATCTGCTCTTTCCAGGGCGGGCATACTACCAACGTAATACCTTCTGAAGTTAAACTAATGGGCACCTTCCGTGCATTGGATGAAGCATGGCGGTTTAAAGGGCATGAGCTCATTAAAAAGCAATGTATTGAGCTGGCGCGCAGCATGGGCGCCGAGATAGATGTGCATATTGACATCGGTTATCCCGCGGTTTACAATCATGAAGGCCTGAACGAACAGGCAAGGAAACAGGCCACGCTGTTTGTTGAAAGCGATAAAGTAAAAGAGACAGAGGTAAGAATGGGCGCTGAAGACTTCGGCTATTATTCCCAGGTAATACCGGGCTGCTTTTTCAGGCTTGGCGTAGGCAATGTTGCAAAAGGAATTACATCGGGCGTGCATACGCCAACATTCAACATAGATGAATCTGCAATTGAAGGAGGAATGGGAATGATGGCGTGGCTGGGAGCGACGATTGAGCTTAAATAAGGGAACGCGGATCATCAGGATCTTTTAGGATTTTTTATGATCTGTTCATGAAACTTTAAGAGGTCAATTAATTGCAGGAATTAATCCTAATAAATCCTAAAAGATCCTGATAATCCGCGTTCCCTGCTTTAATAAAAAAGCCGCATCAGTACTGACGCGGCTTTAAAAAATAAATTTTCAAATTATTACTTCATCTTCCTCGTATCAATCATCCCTCTAAACTCAGAAGCTGACAACACATCGTTACCCTTATCTACAACAGGATTTGCTTCGTAAGCTTCACCAGCCCTCACACGGAATGAACCTGTATTGATGTATTTGAGTACACTCGCTAAAGAAGATTCATTCACATCGCCCCAATCCTTATCCAAACCATCTGCAACAGTATTATCCAGCGTCATACCGCCGAAATAATTGCCTTGCCCGGTTTTGTTTGTGCTGCGGAAAGAAACGGGGAACACATACCATGTGCCTATCGGGTAAGGGAAATATCCCACCGGCTTGCCATAAGTTTTAGAAGGGCCAACCAGTTTCACATCCACATAAGGCTTCAGGTTATTAATAAGCAATTCACTTGCAGAAGCTGTATTGCTGCTCACAATGAAATAGATTTTCTCAGGGTTCACCGATCCTAACTTGCTGAACACCGTAGTTTCATTAAAGTATTGCGCATACTTGTCGTTGAACGCCTGCGTCATCATCACACCACCGGTAGCGGTGCTCTTCACAAGGTAATTTGCAAGCTTGTCCTGAACAGATACATAACCGCCGCCATTATAACGCAGGTCAATGATCACTTCAGTCACTTTCTGCTGTGCAAATTTTGAAAATACCTGCTGAAACTTATTGTAAATAGCAGTGGTATCGCCCAGGAAAGAATTGAACACCAGGTAACCTACATTCTTACCACCCGCGCTGTAAACAGTATCCAGGTATACTGGATTTTCCTGGTAAGCTGCAGCGTTCAGACTGATATCAACAGAGCTGCCATCAGGTTTCTTAAAAGTAAAGTTTGAGGCAGTGCTGCCCCAAACGGCCTGAACAATAAAATCTGAATTAGCCGTAGTCATATTGGTATTGCCATTGATCTTGGTGATCTTCCATCCCCTTTTAATGCCTTTGACACCGGCAGGAGAAGTTTTTTCTACCGACTTTACACGGAGATCGCCTTCGGCCCTGAAAAATACATTCATACCAAAGTCCTGAGCGGCGCCGGAGCTAACATTATCCCACTCAGATTGCTTTACGGCAAAACTCCATTTATCAACAGCCTGCGTAAACCCAGGCTCAGTGCTGTAAGAACGAAGCGCGGTCATGATCTTATCGGGATCAGCATAAGATTGTGCGTTAAAACTGGAAGGTATCTGGTTATACCAGAGGTAAAGTTCACGGCCCACCAGCAAGGCAGAATCCTTTATTTTATCGGTCTGCGTTGTAGGCGGAGTGGTATCGTCACCACCTTTATTTTTTTTACAAGCAGAAAGCACAGCCAGTCCCAGTACGGAGGCCAGCATCAATTTGTAACTCAATGATCGCATGATGTAAAAAGGTTTTAGTTGAAATTTAGTAAAAGCGCTCAATAGACGCAATATCCTCTCCATAAAGTACTAATAAAACGTGTTTTAACAATGTTATTGCATCGCTTGCGCATTTATAAGTTATGAGTTACGAAAAACACGCTTAAGTAGTTGTGGGCAAAATATATTTTCACATCCCTTTAAGCGATCGTAGTATTGACAATGGCCTGCGTAACGCATAACTCATAACCCGTAACTCAATTTCCGTAACTTGCACGCTTATCCGGTATTACAAACTATGCAAAAAAAACTGCGTCGTGAACAGGCCCTGGAGTACCATGCCAAAGGCAGGCCCGGAAAAATAGAAGTCGTTCCCACTAAAGAAGCAAAAACCCAGCGCGACCTTTCCCTCGCCTATTCGCCCGGCGTGGCAGAACCCTGCAAGGAAATTGCCCTGAACATTGAAAATGTTTACAAATACACCGCAAAGGGAAATCTTGTGGCCGTTATCAGCAATGGTACGGCTGTGCTCGGCTTGGGCGATATAGGCCCCGAAGCCAGCAAGCCTGTAATGGAAGGCAAGGGTGTATTGTTCAAAATATTTGCAGACATCGACGTGTTCGATATCGAGATCGCTGAAAAAGATCCCGAAAAATTCGTTCAGATCGTAAAGGCGCTCGAGCCAACTTTCGGTGGCATTAATCTCGAAGACATCAAGGCCCCCGAATGTTTTTACATTGAAAGAGAGCTTCGCGAAACGTTGAAGATCCCGGTGATGCACGACGACCAGCATGGCACTGCCATCATCAGCGGGGCAGCTTTGCTGAATGCACTGGAATTACAGAAGAAAAAGATCGAAAAGGTAAAATTTGTGATCAACGGAGCCGGCGCAGCCGCCATGGCCTGCACGCAATTGTATGTTTCGCTCGGCGCAAAGCCTGAGCATTTTACTTTGTTCGATAAAGACGGCGTATTGCATACCGAGCGAAAGGACCTTGACGAAATAAAACGCCGGTTCGCCATCAAAAAGAAAGACTGCACTCTCGCCGATGCGCTCAAAGACGCCGATGTATTCGTGGGCCTCAGCGTAGGCAACGTGGTTACCCAGGATATGGTAAAAAGCATGGCAAAGAACCCTATCGTATTCGCCATGGCCAATCCCGACCCGGAAATTCCTTACGAGCTTGCAGCATCTGCGCGTAAAGATATTATCATGGCCACCGGCCGCAGCGACTATCCCAACCAGGTGAATAATGTATTGGGCTTCCCCTTCATTTTCCGCGGGGCCCTTGATGTTCGCGCAACCAAGATCAACGAAACCATGAAGCTGGCCGCTGTTCACGCCCTGGCAGAGCTGGCAAAAAGCCCGGTACCAGACATTGTAAACATCGCTTACAATGAAAAGAGCATTGTGTTCGGCCCGAATTATATCATTCCAAAGCCGCTCGATCCCCGGCTGCTTTCAACGGTAGCGCCTGCGGTGGCAAAAGCTGCTATAGAAAGCGGCGTGGCGCAAACGCGAATAGAGAACTGGGAGGCGTATGCGATTGAATTGAACAAGCGTCTCGGTTTAGACAACCAGATCATCCGCATACTCGGCAATAAGGCCAGGCGCTCGCCCAAACGACTGGTATTTGCAGAAGCCGACAACCTCAAAATATTAAAGGCGGCCCAGATCATTTACGACGAAAGCATCGCCTACCCGATCTTATTGGGCGATGAGAAAAAAATACGTTCAATAGCAGATGCCAATGGCATAGATCTCGACGGCCTGCCCATCTTTGACCCGCGCAGTGATGATTTTGAAGACAGACGCAAATTCTTTGGCGACCTGCTGTTTAAGAAGCGGCAAAGGCGCGGCATGAACAAATATGAATCTACCAAGATCCTGAAAGACCGTAACTATTTTGGCTGTATGCTGGTGGAAACCGGCGAGGCAGATGCCATGATCTCCGGCCTTACGCGCAATTATGCTGACACTATCCGTCCTGCCATACAGGTGATAGGTACAGAAGAAGGCGTAAAGAAGATTGCCGGTATGTACCTGTTGCTTACCAAAAAGGGACCGCTTTTCCTGGCTGATACAACAGTTAATTTCAATCCCACTGCTGAAGAACTGGCAGACATTACACTTATGGTTGCAAAGGAAGTGCGGAATTTCAACCTCACCCCCCGGGTGGCCATGTTGAGCTACTCTAACTTCGGCAGCAGTAATTCGCCCGAAGCCCGGTTGGTGGCTGAAGCGCGGGCAATAGTAAAGCAACGCAATCCATCCCTGATAGTAGATGGTGAAATGCAGGCCAGCATAGCTTTTAACCAGGAAATATTGCGGGATAATTATCCATTCAGCGAGTTGGTAGACCAGGAAGTGAACACGCTTATTTTTCCCAACCTTGCCGCAGGCAACGTAGCATATAATTTATTGAAGGAAGTAGGCGGGGCCGATGCCATTGGCCCGATTCTTTTAGGCTTGAAGAAGCCGGTACATGTGTTGCAGTTAGGCAGCTCGGTAAGAAGCATTGTGAATATGGCCCTGGTAGCGGTAATAGACGCGCAGATAAAATGCAAGACAGATGTGCAGACAGAGATCAATCGCTCCCGCTGGTGGAAACGATTTAAAAAATCTAAAGAATCAACTGACCAGGATAAACGCTGATGCAATTGCACGATCCATTAATTTACAGCTGAATTGAGACCCGGCGGATAGTTCAGATTAAGACAGTCATACATGAAGTTTTTAAGAAATTTCGGACGTTACATCTTAATGATCAAAGGCATGTTTTCCAAACCGGAAAACGGCAAGATGTACTGGAAAGAATTCATGCACCAGTGTAACGAGATCGGCTTAGGCTCATTCGGCATTGTAGTGATCATTTCGGTTTTTATGGGTGCGGTTTCCGCCCTGCAAACGGCCTATCAGCTTACCAGCCCACTTATTTCCAAGTCAACAATAGCACAGATCGTCCGCGATACCGTAATACTGGAGTTTGCTCCCACGCTCGTTTGTATTGTGCTGGCAGGCGTAGTAGGCAGCAAAATAGCCAGTGAACTGGGCAACATGCGCGTGAGCGAACAAATAGATGCCCTTGAGATCATGGGCATCAATACAAAAGCATACCTCGTAATGCCCAAGATAGCCGCTTCGCTGGTAGTGATACCAATGCTGGTGGTTCTTTCCGCTGCACTTGGCATTTGGGGAGGACGCCTTGCAGGCACTTTATCCGGCGTGCTTTCAGCCACGGAATACGACAGGGGGTTATTGGAAAATTTTGTTCCTTACAATGCAATCTTTGCATTGACAAAGGCATATACATTTGCTTTTCTTATCAGCAGCGTTTCATCTTTTTTTGGATATAATGTAGAGGGTGGCGCACTGGAGATAGGCAGGGCCAGCACAAAATCAGTAGTAGCCAGTTGTGTGCTGATATTATTTGCAGACTACCTGCTGGCAGCGTTGTTATTATAACTTTTCGAAAGTTTATATGATCGAAGTAAAAAATTTAAGGAAGGGATTCGGCGATAAGGTCGTGATCGATGATGTAAGCGCGGTGATGGAACCCGGCAAATGCAACCTTATTATCGGGTCCAGCGGAAGCGGCAAGACCGTTCTGATGAAATGCCTGGTGGGTTTGTTTCAGCCAGACAGCGGTCACATATTGTATGATGGAGCTGATTTTACGACCATGTCGAATGAAGAAAGAAAAGAAATACGCAAACAGATAGGCATGCTGTTCCAGGGCTCGGCCCTGTTCGACAGCCTGAACGTTGAAAAGAACGTGATGTTCCCGCTGAACATGTTCACAAACGACTCGCATAAGCAAAAGCTGAAGCGGGTTAATGAAGTGCTGGAGCGTGTACAATTGAAAGATGTGAACCGCAAATTCCCAGCAGAGCTGAGCGGAGGTATGAAAAAAAGAGTAGGCATTGCGCGGGCCATTGTGCTAAACCCGAAATATCTTTTTTGCGATGAGCCCAATTCAGGCCTTGACCCGCAAACTTCCATCATCATAGACAAGTTGATCCAGGAGATCACCTATGAATACAACATCACCACCGTTGTGAATACCCATGATATGAACAGTGTGATGGAGGCAGGTGACAAGATCATCTACATGTACCAGGGTTTGAAAGAATGGGAAGGCACCAACAAGGAACTAATTTTCAGCAAGAACAAAAGACTGAATGATTTCATATTCGCATCGGGCTTTTTGCAGGATGCAAAAGATATGCGTATGCTGGAGGAAACCGGCAAGATCCCTAACGAACGGGACATGGATGAAATAACGCACGATGACGCACCTCCTTTATTACCTACCGACGAGAGTCCTGAAAAATGAAAAAGATAGCGTTGCTGGCCGGATTGATATTCGTAAGCGCATTGCTTTCGGGCCATGAATTCTGGCTGCATCCTGAAAAATTCATCTACCGCTCCGGCGAAATGGTGAACATCAAACTCATGGTAGGTGAAAATTATGAAGGTGAGAATTGGAGCGGTAGCCGGGCCCGCGTAAAAAGCCTGCGCCTGTATTATGCCAATGTAATAGACGATTGTGCGGACCAGCTGTCAGAAACCGAAAAAGGAGATTCTGTACAGGTATCTTTTTTTGAAGAAGGAACGATGATGTTCACCTTCAATAACCAGAATTCCTTTATTGAGCTGGAAGCTGCAAAATTCAACGATTACCTGAAGGAAGACGCTCTGCAGGACGCCATAGATTACCGCACCTCTCACAACCAGCAAGACACAATAGGCCGCGAATATTACCAGCGCAGCGTAAAAACATTGATACAGGTTGGCTCAAAATTCACCACCACTTATAAAAAGCAAACCAACCTGCCTATTGACATCATCCCGCAGGAAAACCCGTATAAACTCAGAGATGGAGAGAAGTTGCCTATAAAAGTGCTGTTTCAGGGAAAGCCCCTTGCCAATGCAATGCTCAGGATATGGCACCGAAACAACGAACAGACCGTAAAAAGCGAACTGCGCACCAATGAAAAAGGCGAAGCGGAATTTCCGGTCTTCATTTATGGCCGCTGGATGATCAGCACCGTAAAAATGGTGCGCCTGGATAATGACCCTAAAGCGGATTGGCAGAGCTATTGGGGGTCAGTGACGTGGGGGTATCTGCGGTAAGTTAAACTCCTTTCCTTACTTTTGCCCTCTCCAAAATTTACTCAATGAGCATTCTTGTCAATAAGCAGTCTAAAATCTTAGTACAGGGCTTTACCGGAACAGAGGGAACGTTTCATGCTTCCCAGATGATCGAATACGGCACGAACGTAGTTGGCGGCGTTACGCCGGGCAAAGGCGGAAACGCCCATCTGGACAGGCCGGTATTCAATACCGTTGCGGAAACCGTGAAAGAGACCGGGGCCAATGTATCCATCATATTTGTACCACCGGCTTTTGCAGCTGACGCCATCATGGAAGCTGCCGAGGCAGGAATTGAACTGGTGATATGCATTACAGAAGGCATACCGGTGCAGGACATGATCAGGGCTAAGAATTTCCTGGTGGGCAAGCGCACAAGGCTCATCGGGCCTAATTGTCCCGGGGTTATTACTGCAGATGAATGCAAAGTGGGCATTATGCCCGGTTTTGTTTTCAAAAAAGGAAGGATAGGCATCGTATCAAAATCAGGTACGCTTACTTACGAGGCTGCAGACCAGGTGGCTAAAGCGGGCCTTGGCATTTCTACTGCCGTAGGAATTGGCGGTGATCCCATCATCGGCACCCCTACCCGCGATGCGGTGGAATTATTCATGAACGATGATGAAACGGATGCCATTGTAATGATCGGCGAGATCGGGGGCGGTATGGAAGCCGAAGCCGCACGCTGGATCAAAGAAACAGGAAATAAAAAACCGGTTATAGGATTTATCGCCGGACAAACAGCTCCTGCCGGCCGCCGCATGGGACATGCTGGCGCCATCATTGGCGGAGCAGAAGATACCGCAGCTGCAAAAATGAAAATACTTGCCGAATGCGGCGTGCATGTGGTAGACAGCCCGGCGGATATTGGGAAACGCGTTGCAGAGGTAATGAAGTAACTAAAAAAAGCCCCTCGTGGGGCTTTTTTCTTGCTTCTACTTTTTACACTAACGATAACTGCCGATATATTTTGAAAGTTCTTCTTTGCTGCTGCTGAAGCTGAATGCATCATAGAGAGAAAAATAATTCTTCTTATCTACTGTATTGCGGTAAGCGTATTTCGCTAACTCCAGCCTGTTACTTTCGAAAGAGAACAGGTACAACATTTCTTTTACCTGTGAAGTTTCAAAATTGTTGCGCTCCATCATTTGCTTTGCAAGCGTGAGACGCGAGTTGTCGAAGCTTTCGCGGCGCAAGGTCTGCTTCATGGATTGGAAAGATTCGTAAGAAACTGCGCGGCCATAATCGGAACGGTCATTTTTATCCCAGTTGTCATTGTCCCTGTTATCCCGGTCGTTCCATTTACCGTCGTTACGGTTGTCGTCCCAACTACCATAATCATCCCAGCGGCCATTTTCGTTCCTGCGGTTCCAGTCGTCGTCCCTGCGATTGTCACGGCCTTTTCTTCCCAAATCATATTCGTTCACTCTTGCGCGTCCTGAACGGTCGATCAGAATGTCTACCTGGTGCTCAGGCTTTACATACATACTGGTACTGTAAAGGAGTTTTTCACGGTTGCGCCCGAACACCTCACGGCTGTTGCCGCTGCGGCGGTATACCTGTATATTGTGGTAACCTGCATTGATGTTATTGATGCGAATGGCGTTGTCGTTATCGTTAAAACTTCTGCCATCGATCTCAACCCGTATGCTTACATTATCATACGTGGCAATGGTGAGTCTCGCACTTTTAGGACGTTCAGCTGCAAATGCTGCAATGCTGAAAAATGATGCTAATAAGAGAGAGTAGATTTTGTTCATAACTTGGTTCCTCCGGTTTTTAATGATCCTGAGATTTCAAAATAAATGCCACGCTTAACAACAAAAAGTTAAATGGCATGCCTCTAACTTTTCTTTAATAAAAATGCCTTTTATGTAAAATAGGCAGGCAATGCATCACACCTGAGCCAAGTTTGATAACTTGGCAACCTGAATCAAGGTTGATTGCACTAAACAATGTACAAATGAGAGCTAAGTACCTACTGTTCGTCCCTTTATTTCTATTAAGCCTGATCGCTACCGTTCATGCACAAACGAAAAACAATTATACCGCGCAATGGCGGAAAATAGATTCACTCATCGTAAAGCAGGGGCTAACAAAGTCCGCACTGGCAGAAGTGAAAAAAATATATGCTGCCGCAAAGAAAGAGCAGAATGATGTGCAGGTGATCAAGTCGCTGGTATATACCATGAACCTGCAGGAGGAATCGGAAGAGGAAGCAACTCCCGCCAACATACAGATGCTGGAAAAAGAAGTGGCGTCTGCATCGCAGCCTGCAAAATCTATTTTGCAAAGCCTGCTGGCACAGACCTACCTGGATTATTTCAGATCACGTTACTGGAGATTGTACAACCGCACCAGCACCGTTGATTTTAAAAAAGAAGATATAGCTACCTGGAATGCCGCAGACTTCCATAAAAGAATTACTGAGCTTTATTTAGCCAGCATTTCGGCAGAAACATTGCTGCAGCAAACAAAGCTTGAACCTTTTGATGCCCTTATTATAAAAGGAAATGTGCGCCACCTGCGCCCTACCCTTTTTGACCTGCTGGCACATGAGGCCCTGGATTATTTCAAATCAGATGAAAGGGAAATTGCAAAACCAGTTAACCCTTTCGAGATAAGCCAGGCGGTTGCTTTTGCAGAGCCGGAACGCTTTTCTTCATTTACGTTCACTACTACAGACTCATCGTCGCTTCACTTCAAA
>JBAVMD010000242.1:0-2636 GCA_049689695.1 Chitinophagaceae bacterium
AACCAGGTATTGTCAGGCTTCTGTACAACTTTTTCGATGTCACATGCGATCATTTTTTCAGACCGGATCACCAGGGTGTGTGGTCCCGAATCTGATTTTGTAATGAAATGAGAAATATCTATCGGGCTACCATCAGTTCGTTTTGTAATCTTTTCGTATGGCGACGGTGTATTCAAGAATGTAAAAGCGCGACCCGGGCGACCTGTCAAAGCATCCACTTTCCGTTGAAGTATCACCCCCAACAGTTCTATTGGCAATTCAGGCTGGCGTTTTCTTGACAACGCTTTAAAGCAAACCGATTCCCAGCGCTGGATCAACCCGCCTTCACTTGTGTATACATTAATATCATAAATGTAATCGTTGCCTGTTTGCTCTATTTCCATAGCGTCGATAATGATTTCCTTCGCAGAAGTGTCCAGGGCAAAAACTACTTTCCCTATATGAACAGGCAATAACAACATGTCGGGGACACATACCTGTAAAGCATGCAATACTGAATCATTCAATATCGGATCAGGCAAGGCTAATTGCCGGGGTAGAAAATCTGAAAATAATTTAAACGCATTATTGCACTGTGCAAGGGCGCTACAGCCATACGCCTCCAACCGGGAATAGCTCCTGACCCGCTTGAATACTCCTTTATGCGGAAGGAGGCATTCATATAAATGAGCCGACGGATCAAAAGATAATGCAGCCGTATTGACCAGACTCTTCGGTCCCCTGGCATCTTCATCCTGGTCAAAAATGACGGTTGCTTTGAAATGGTCCTTTTTGAATGAAGAGCCATCTTCCCTGATGACCGCAACATAGACACCGGGAGCCTGGTGCAAGACAATGGTCCTGATCTTTTTCTTTTTGTCTTTCTCCAGAACTATTGGGTGAAGAAACTGAACATTTGTAAATGTCATATTTCCTGTTTCCCTGGTCGTGAGGCAGCGGACAGCTTCCGCAATCGCTTCCATTCCAAATACGCCGGGGAATAGCATCTTTCCTTCTATAATATGATCTGTGATATAAGGGTCGGTATATTCAGATAAACTGCATTCCGCAACCAGTTCTATATCCGCATATTGGACAAGTATCTCTTCGATAAAACGAAATGAATGGGTATTGTTTATTTTTTTGGCCTTAAGCGTTTGTAATTGACCGTATCTTCCTGATACTATGACATTAACTGAACGGGGCGGCCTTTTTAATAATTCAATAAACATCTCTATTCCACGGTCCAGCGATATTGGGTAAATACCTTTTGATCTTAATCTTTCCAGCGCTCCTAATTTCTGGCCCATTCCGGTTCCACCCCATACAGACCATTCTATATTGAGAAACATGGTCCCGGTGTGTTGCTCAGACAGCCGAACCATTTCATTTCGCATCCATTGGTTCGCCAGGCTGTAATCCGCATTTCCTTCCATACCTGACTCAGCTATAAGTGAACCAAAGCTTATGCAGAATTTCAACGCTTGGTGATCTATTGCATCCATGATGTTGCGCAAACCGAACACTTTTGGCCTCAGGCATTCGATGATATTTTCTTCTGTTAATTCGCCTATTTTCCTGGGATGATTAATGCCCGCTGAGTGGATTATTCCTGTGATGATCGTTCCCTGATCGTTTAATTTGCCGACCAGTTGAGACACTTCATTCGGATCACCAATTTCTGCCCGACAGTACTCAAAAATGACATGACTGGTTTCAAGTGATTGTAGGTTGAGGCGAAGTGCCTCGTCTGCATTATGGTCGCTCCTTCCCACCAAAATAAACCTGCATTTGCATACCATTCCAAGTTGTCTCACGCATTCCAATGTGATCCCTTTGGCACCTCCTGTTACCAGTATTACATCCTGTTCGTTCGGTAACACCCCGGGGTTAGTATGATCATCGCCCGATATCTCAAGTTGTCGTTGATACGTTTTGCCATTTTTATAACTTATCTCCCGAAAGCCTTTTAGCTTAGCGAGCTCCTTTTGAATGATACCTGTAGAAAGATCGCCCGGACTTGTTGTCAATACTGTTATGTCCAGCCAGGGTTTTTCCTGGAAAAGCGTTTTGACAAATCCATTGCTCAATGGATCGGTTTGTATGAACAGCGCACCTTTTATGGATGGAGAGGCCATAATCTCCCTTGTGGCTTCAACAAGGATATTGATGGCTCTGATTTCATCAACTTCATTTAAACACACACAGATCTTATCTATTACAGTTGTTGTATTAGTGTCAGAGATTTCGTTGACACCCGCTGGTATATTTCCGCGAAAGCCGCATCCTGACAAGGAAGCAGTTATATTACCAGCATTCGATGGTTCTTCTTTATCCACCATTTTAAAGGTATGCACCCATGCCGCTATTCCTTCCGGTTCAACCTTGTTTTCGGCGACACTCGGCGAAGAGCCTGATGCCTCTTCGCCACTGTTTAATAGTTTGAACATGGTCACAATCTCATCGACTGAACCATTCGAGTATTCAAGAGGGGTGTCTGTACAGTTAAGGCCGTGCTCATTTGCAAATTCCGCGAGAAGCTGTCCTACAAAGAGTGAGTTAAGATGGAAGTCATCGAGCATTTTTTGAGAGCCTTCTATTGAGGTTACAGGCAAATCCAGCTTTGCTGCCAGTTCCTGCCTGAAACAGACTTCAAT
>JBAVMD010000243.1:0-8388 GCA_049689695.1 Chitinophagaceae bacterium
GTTCAACCAGTTGTTTCCAATCCATTGCCTGGCCAAGTTCTACCAGTCCGCATTCCGGATGAAACAAATGTTGCTTTGCACCAAATATCTTTTCAACCTCCGCAGCGGAAAGCCGTGGGTAGAGCACCGCTTTTTCCGGAATGAACAAAACATTGCCAACGCATTGGCACCAGGTATTTTTGCGGATGTCTATTGCATTTTTTTGTACCTCGCCAGTTACAAGGCAACCCCAAAGCGTATTGGCTTTAGCGCCGGGAACAGCGTATACGTTCACAGCGTCTAACGAAAGTCCCATCAGCTGGATTTCCTTTATCCACTCCTCAACGGCAACAGCTTTTATGAGCATGCCGGCGAGTGGAAAAATATTCTTATCGTATGGTTTTATTTTAAGCTCCATGACTGATATGATGAATGAATTGCTCCATGTATGCCTGCCAGAATTTAAGGGTTGTAAGCACCTGTTGACCGCTATTCTCCAGCCGGAAATAATCATTGCCGGCAAAATCTGTTTCTGAAGCAGCACCCAGCGACACATCCAATACGGAAGGTATATAAAACGTGCCAATTGCGGGATTGGAGCTTTGAAATGCAAGCATGCCTGTCCTGTTTATTGTGATGGTGCTTCCCTCCCCAAACGTAAAACCGTTTTTCGCAAAGCGTGCATCAAATTTCCTTTCCCTGAAATGTGTTTGCTCCAGCTTCATCACCCTATGATCTGTAAGCCTGAGCTCATGATTATTAAATACCAGGTTATCAAGCTGGTTGATGTAAACCTGGAAAATGTTTTTCAGGATTCCGCCATTGTAGGAGCGCGTATAGCTTTGCCTCTTATGCTCGTTGAATTGATCATACACGTCCAGCACTGCCTTCGGATTACCCTCGATCCCATTGATAATAATTTCATCCTTCAATTCAAAAGTCCAATACTTATTAGGGTAACCGGTATATACATAGTAGAATTTGTCTTCATGAAAAATAAATTGTCGCATACGGGACGACCGCCATTGCAAAAAGGATCCTGTTTTTTTGAATCCCTGCTCAATGTTCAGCATCAGGATCTGCCTGTCCTGCATATTGAACAGCAAAAGAATATGGTCGCCCGATGCAGTTATACCAATGGACATTTCACCGGCGTTGAACGGCAGATTCTCATACAACAGTTCCCACCCGCTCTTTCGATCTTTTCCAATAAGCCGCATCAGGGATTTTTCAGCCGTGAGCATGAATGTTTCTCCGTTAGCGGCTGTAAGCACCGCTTTAGGGTTGAACGGCTCCGCGAACAGGATGGGATAAATACGAGGCCCCTCCCACGCTTTTCCTCCGGATTCTTTTTGTTGTGGCTGCGGCGGCTTCTTCCACAATTCTTCTAAAGGCAACAGCAGGTGCTGCACATGCTTTTTATTATTCTGCTGCCGTTTGTAAAGGTCAATATTGCCTTTATCGTCTGTCTGTATCCAGTAGTTGAAAGCCGTATAGTGATCGCTTATTGTTTTATGCAAAGGCAAAAGGCGGTAAGTATCGGGCGATGAAATAAAGAACACTTCGATGTTCTTTTTATCACGATACTCTTTGAAAAAAGCCTCGAGTCCCTGCGCAGGATGAAGACAAGGTTCCAGCACCTGCAGCCCGCGGATAATATCATCCACGCTTTCCCATGAAAGCGGTTGATAAGTATTTCCTACCGCAAAAGCAGAACAATGAATATCAGTTTTAGGATGCTTTGCAATGGCCAGCATCAGTGCATGCGCAACAGTTTTCGGAGTGCCCCAGTTCCTGAGTGATACATCTATCAGGATAATACGCTCCAGGTTATTGTTCTGCGGCGGAATCTCCCGGTTAATATATAATGCTTCATTATTGGCCAGGCGCGAAAGGAACACGATATCCTCATTTGCAAATTCAGAGATCAGCAGCCTGTCGAAATCGCCTTTGTTCGTTAAATCCGAAACACCGCCCATCGGTTGCCGGCTGGGCAGCATATTGTGATGAGGAATATTCAGCCCGCTCCACAATCTTTTTACCAATGAGCCTACATGAAAAGTTTTGCTATTGTCTGTAAGCTGTTCAATGAAACCCTTCTGCACTACTTCGGCCGGTTCAGGTTCCTGTATTTCCAACTCCTCATTTATCTCGGGAATGGCCGTAAGCTTTTGCAGAATGCTCTTTTGATCCGGAAATTTTTTTGCCAGCAGGCTGATGACCTTAAAATCGTTGTTGTATACATTATAATGAAACACGGCATTGGGCACCATGAAATCTGCATTAATCCTGCCGGATTTGTAAAGCGCAAGAATCCCTTCTGACCTGTCTGAAGAAAATATATTGTGGCAATTAGCAAACAAAGTTTGCAGCAAAAGCACACGGTTATTGCCTTCTTTATATTGTTTGGGCAGTTGTGAAAGTTGTTTCAGAAAAACAATGGCAGACTTTAAAGGTTCGCGCGTGCTGTTGGATTCGCCAAGCTTTTTGTCCATTAATGCATACACATCGTCCAGCGCTTTCTCTCCGTTTTTGTTTGTGGCGATCAGCGTAAGCAGCATGGAGCCAAATGGAGGGATACCCTGGTCGCATAGTTTCTCCAGCACTTCTATTATAAAATCTCCGTAAGCAATAGTGCTGCTGTTGGGTATGGCAACAACGGTTCCTTCTTCTTCCCATTGCCAGAAGTAGCCATCGATAGGTTTGAAATAAATGTGACTTTCCAATGTGATTTTTTTGCAAATGGTTTTCACGCAAAGACGCAAAGGAAGACGCAGAGGCGCAAGAGGACTCAACGACTCACCTGTTCATTCCGAATGCCGCTGATGAAGCGCCATTTTCCCAGCGACTCACTTGTCACGAATCCCGCTGATGAAGTGACATTTTTCCAGCGACTCACTTGTCATCCCCGAATCCCCGCAGTACGTACTCACGATAGTTAGCGGCCGGGGTGAGGGATCGAGAGCAACAGCGATTCTACCGTCGATCCCTCACGCCGGCCCCTGGCTCTGTTAATCGTTGCTGCGGGGATTCGGGATGACAGTGAGTTGTTGAACAATCGCTCTCACAGAACTTATAGACAACGGCCTTACATCCTGCTTATTGATCTTCCAATAACTCCCATCCGTGTTCCATATTATCCACTGATCTTTTTCTGCGTTCAACAATTCATTTAATGTATCCGCAAGCGCATGCAGCTCCAGTTGGTAACCTGCAGGCAACAAAAAATCATTCATCCGCCAGAAAGCTTCTCCCTGCAAAGGTAACAGCGGGTTGCCTAAGATGAGGGCCTTATCACCATCGACCATTGCCCATCCTAAACCCTTCAACCGAACGGCCGGCGCTTTCTCAATATAGTCGCTAAGCGTTGACATATTCACCATTAAAGCATATCCTTCTCTTTCCTCTACACTCTTAACAATTTTTACACCCGCCTTATTTTCGATGCCGAAAAAATTATGGTTGAAGGCTGGCAGCCGAACCGGCAATCCTCTTTCTATGGGCGTCCATAATACCGAAGGAATATTTCGATCGGGCAAAAGGCTTCCTTTTAAAAAAAGCTTATGGCCCGATGAATAATACAATTCCTTGAAAGGAATGCTTTTTACTTCAATTGAATCTGCCTGAATTGCACTCAGGTCTTTGATCCATACCAACTCTTCTTCAAAAGCAATTTTCAGGTTGCTCCAATGGCGGATGGCAGCTAAATAATGCGAGTGCTCAGTAGCGATACACAGAAAGTAGCTTAGACCGTTTGAAGTATCGAGTGCCATAACGCTTCAATTTCTGTTTGTATGTATTGCTGGTGCTCGTTGTTCTTTATCCAGTTGGTGCGTGTTTGTACATACCGCAGCTTATCCTTGATGATGTTCTGTTCTTCGAACGAAAGTGTTTTAGTATCCCATTTGTTCTTTAACAACTGCACTTCTTTGATCAGCTCTTCTGCATTGGGTGTTTTATTGAATAAAGCTTGCGGATGCGCCTGCAGGCTGGTGTCTTTCTCTATCACATTATCTATGATGCCTGCAAGTATCTCGATCTGGTCTTCGGTATCCCAGATGTATTTCAGCACCCAGAAATCAGACAATATCGCTTCGGTCCTGTTGCACATCAACGCGCTGGCGGCAATCAGGTTCTGGATTTTTACCGCTCTCCTGTCAGAAACTTTAATGCCGGTATTGCGCAGGTTGTGCACCAGGTCAACGTACTGTTTCCTGATGGGAGAAAGGTCAACAGACTTTGAAGCTTTTTGCAGCACCTGAATCTCGTCAGGCGTAACATACGGGCGGTCCTGCAGCACATTGTTCTCCAGTTTCCATCCCGCAAGCAATACTTCGTTCAGCATATCGGGATCAACGTAATCGCATTCAATGCGAATGAGAAAACGGTCGAGCAAGGCATTCAATGCTTCATCTTCGGGCAGTACGTTGCTGGCGCCCACGAACATTAGCGCAGGAAGCTTTTTGGTTTCCTTTCCACGCCGGAATATTTTTTCATTCAATGCCATGAGCAGGCTGTTGAGAATGGCGCTGTTGGCGTTGAATATCTCATCCAAAAATATCAGCGAAGCTTCGGGCATCATGCCTTCGGTATTGGTTACCAACTCGCCTTCTTTTAATTTACGGATGTCGAAAGGGCCGAATATCTCGTTGGGTTCCGTAAACCGTGTAAGCAGGTATTCGAAGTTCTTTCCACCTTCGATGCAGTCAGACAAATGCCTGACGATAGCGCTTTTGGCAGTGCCGGGAGGACCTAACAAAAACGCATTTTCTTTCGCGATCAGGCAAATACCTAACAGGTCTATGATCTCATTTTTTCCAACAAAGGATTCCTTTACGTAGGACAGCACTTTGTTCAACTTCTCAATCGGGTTCATTTTCAGGGGTTGCTTGTTTAAAACCGCTCCAATATACGGCGGTAAAAATTCCCATCCCAGCTTTTACACCTTCGGCCAGGGCCGGGTTTGCGGCCAGGGCGGCATTTTTATATTCGATGACACGGTCGATGTATAATTGGCGTAGACAGTCGTTGCCACTTACCACGGTGAAATCCAATTCATCTGCGGGTAAAGGGTAAGCGATGCCTGAATAATGCCATTGCTTTAAGTGGTTCACCAATATGTCCGTCAACCGGTCCTCGGGATCGATGATCTTAAGGTGCTTTATCAAGTCTGACAGAAAGCGCAATACAAGGTCTGCCGAGAGCATGGCCGATGCCGTTACTTCGCCTGTGTAAGCAGGCAGCAATTTTTCTACTTCGACCGTTTTGTTTTCCCTGTAAAGCATCAGCTGTGTGGCGATGTAAACGCTTTTGGCCGCCCACAATGCTGCGGCTTCATTAAAAGGCGGAGCTGACCCGGGATAGTTGAGCGATTCGTTTTTATATTCTTTTGCAAGGTATGCGCTCGCTTCTTCCTGTTGCGTTTGGGTAAAATGCAGGAGATTACCATACAACATTACTTCTTCGTAATGGCGTAAGTGTGTGATGGTTTGCAGGAAGTAGTTAGTGGATGTTTTCATACCGGCAAATAAACATAAAACCTTGTTCCTTTTCCCAGTTCGCTTTCCGCAGTAATAAAACCATGATGGTTCTCCACGATCTTTTTACAAAGCGCAAGGCCAATGCCCGTACCGGTGTACTCACTGCCCGAATGCAGCCGCTGGAATATATCAAAGATCTGCACTGCATATTGCGATTCGAAACCGATACCATTGTCGGCAAACACCAGTTCCCAATACTTCCCATTTTGCAGGGCCGGTTTTTTTGCGTGACTGCCTGAAGCTTCGCCCGCAGTAATAGTTATTTCGGGAGCCTGGTCGGAGAATTTCAGAGAATTCGAGATCAGGTTCAGGAACAATTGGTGTAGCTGCAATGCATTGCCCCAGATAGCAGGCAAATCGCCCGTAGTTATCACCGCTTTCTTTTCTTCTATTACCAGTTCGAGATCTGTTCTTATATTTTTTACGATCGCATTCAGGTCAACCATCGAAAAATCCTGGCCGGTCCTCGAGAGCTTGCTGTAGTTCAGCACTGCCCTGATCAGCTCACTCATTCTTCCGGCAGAAGAATTGATCTTTTGCAGGTATCTTTTCTGTATTTCAGGATGCTGCGTATTGCGTTCGCTCAGTTCAGAGAAAGTCTGGATTTTGCGGAGTGGCTCCTGCAGGTCGTGAGAAGCGATGTAAGCAAACTGCTCAAGATCGCGGTTGGATTTTTCCAGTTCAGCATTTACCAGCTTCAGCTTTTCATTCGCCTGCATGATGCTGGTAATGTCGTGCCCAATTATCAGCACCCTGTCTGTATTCCCATTTTTATCTTTCAGCGGAATAAAAAAATTCTCGAAATAGCGGTCGCTCACCAGCGATTTGATCGCATCAATATGTATGAACTCGCCTTTCAAAGCCCTTTCAAGATGAGGGATCAAAGGAGAAGCGCGAACAGCAGGAAACACATCGAGAATTTTTTTGCCGATAATATCATCCCGTTTGATGGGATAAATGGTATCGGCCACTTTGTTCAATATCACATATTCCATTTCCTTGTTGATCACTGCTATCACGTCAACTGATGAATCGATAATGGTTTGAATGAATTCGTTCTGCTGCTTCAGGATGTCATTTGCATTCTGCAGCTCCTGTGTGCGAATGCTTACTTTTTCTTCGAGCCCTGCATTCAGCGCTTTGATCTCATCGCTCTGCATTTGAATTTCGGTAAGCATGTGATTGAAAGCATCTGTAAGCCTTCCCAACTCATCGTTGCTGATCTTGTTGGCCCTCACAGAATAATCCCTTTCTTCCGAAACTATCCTTGCTGTTTCCGCCAGTTCCAATATAGGAGCGGAAATAGATTCCTGGAGACGTTTGGAAATAGGATAAGCAAGAACAATGGAAATAGCTATGAAGACCAATCCGATCACGCCATAGAGCGTGAACCTGTTGTACACTTCTTTCATATCAGATTTCAAATACAGCGTTCCCTGTGGCACTGTCCCTTGCACCACCGGTTCAAAGCCGCTCAGCTCATCGCCCTGGAATGAATAGCCCTGCCGCAATACGGTGGGCGGCAATTGGGCTGGATCAAGCGTGTGCGGATAAAATGCATACAGCTTGCCGCGACGGTCGTAAAGCGCTGCAGCTATAATGTGCGGCTCCGCTTTCAAAGCGCTGAGTATTTCATCCGCGTCTTTTTTGTCGTCAAAAGCAAGTGAAGATGTGCTGTTGGCCGCAACTATTTTTCCGAGTGTTGAGAGCTCACGTTTTGTGATGGCCCGGTAAGTAATGAACTCGTATACAAAAAAAGCAATGCATATCAGCATCAGCACAGTACCACAGGTGACCATGATCACCCGCATCAGCTTCGTTTGTATGGATTTGGTTTTCGACATTTACCGTTCAACAATTTCGGCCACGCGCAGCAACTTCCCGCTGATGTTAAGATTTGCAGCACGTGCAGTGGCAAGATTGATCTGCAGCTTCGTTTTATTTTTTTCTGTATAAAAACGTATCATTCCTCCACGATTGGCAAAGCCCTCTGCATCGCTTACGGTGAGAATGCTCCTGTTTGCAAACCGCCTGGCAAATTCAGCCGCGTCTGCATGATTGATGAAAAGAATATGGCATTGCTGAACTTCATTCGGTTCACTGTATTTTCTTATTACGATCGGGTGCGAGCCCGCTTTTTCTCCGGCAACCAATTCTTCCAGATAGGCACCAAAAGGATCAGTACCCAGTACGCCTATAACAAAAGGCGCATTGCTTCCGCTGAATGCATTGGAAGGCCATTCTACAAACTGGCTGAAATTGTAAAGAAAGGCCGCCTTCACCTGGTACGCAGGCGTTTGATCAGGAGATCCAGGCGAAAAACTGCACAATACAATTATCATCGCCAGCTTTATGCAGGCCAACAATTTGTTACTGATAATATTTGATAAACTTCCGCTCAAAATCTCGCGCTTATTTTTGCAAATACATTCCTTGGTATGTTGAATGCTCCGAACTCCGTATGATTTTTTTGAGTAAGGTTTTGTCCTGCCACGGAAAGCTCAAATCCTTTATACGTAAATGCAAGCCTTGCATCGAACGTAAAATAAGCCGGCACCCTTGGCGTGGCAAAGCTTGCATTCAATGCATCCAGGTGCCTTGCAACAACATCGAGCTGCAGGCGAAAAGGAAGGTCAAGCATGGATTGCAACACGGCCTGGTTCCTTACATCATTACCCAGATACTCAGGGCTGAAAACATGCCCTGGTTTTGCATGAATATCTTTATTGAAATAAGTATAACCTCCTCTCAACCTCCATCTTTTCAGCACCTGGTAATTTCCTGATATTTCGCCTCCCCATGCAGTAGCTTCCGAACCATTCTGTATCTGGTAAGTGAGTGTGCCCGGCAATGGTTCTACGCTGTATAC
>JBAVMD010000244.1:0-3990 GCA_049689695.1 Chitinophagaceae bacterium
TCTTTCCAGAACGACCTGAGTGGTAATATGAATACGTTCGAGGAACCCCTGGATTTTTCCTGGAACCGCGGTAATTATGATGAAGGATTTGAGAGCACCGATTTTGGCCTGATCCCGCAAATTGAATCTTTATCTGACCAGGCTTTTCGCCAGCACGGCACTATAATGTACGCGCGGCTGATACCGGAATTGCGTTATAATAATTTCACCGATAAAATTGAAAGGCAAGCAGGCGGTGATTCCATTATGAAATCTACCTACGTATATGTTACACCTGGCATTTTGCTCGGGTATGAAAAACACCAGGCAATGAGCCTTAAATGGCAAAAAAATTACAGGGCCGCGCTGCGGTATATGTATACGAATTACATAACATCCAAACCTAACGTAAATGAAAATTATAACGTTATCCAGGCAGACTTAAATTATGAATTAGGATACTATCCCACCAGCAGATCTGTTATCGAAGGAACTGCCGGTATCGAAGTAAGCCGGTATGGCGGCGGGCTGAAAGCCACTTTCATCACTCCGGGAGTTGGATTGAATGCAGGTTATTTTATCAGTTATAATACTGTATTAAGGGCATCGTTCTTTGCAAATTATTCCGTACAGACCGGGGCAGTAAAAGAATCCAACCTGAACCAGGGATTGAGGATTTATCTAAGGCATTATTTCTTTTAACGCTGATTAAGGCATTGATGATAAAAAAGGTGAAGCCATCAGGCTTCGCCTTTTTCTTTTTATGCGTATCCAATTTTCCAGCCCAGGCCTGAATTACATTAAATTTTCTTAACTTCTACCTGGCATTTTTATTATCATACTTCTGCTAACATATTATGTCCCGCTTATTAAATCGCTTAAGGGTCGTGCTCGACACCAGCCTTACAGCCGCAAATGCGCTGGACCGTGTTTGCCGCTGGCATCCAAACGCTGTGTTGTTTCATTTGGATAAAGCATTGCCGTATACAGCGCTGAATGAAAAAGATATCTCCGCTGCAAAATTGCTTCCCTTCGTAAACAGGATGGGCAATTTATTGAAGCATTCAGGAATGGCGCGGTATGATCGCGTGGCTATTTTTAAATCTAATTCGCCTGATTATTTTTTTCTTGCGCTTGGAGTGATCAAGGCCGGAGGCATTGCGGTACCCGTTAATCCCGGCATGAGCTGTGAAAACCTGAAACATTACCTCCATTATACCGGTTCAAAAATACTGATCACCGATGCTGACATCTTTCAACAGGTGATCAAAACCGCAACCAACTTACCGGTAGTACAGACTTATATCTTTCCGGAAATGCCTGAGGATTTCGACGGTAATGGAATTGATCTGAATGTTGCGCTGGACAATATGCCTGACCAGCTGGAAGCTGCTGTACTGCAAAAAGATTCAACAATCCTCATTGTACACACGTCCGGCACAACGGGATTTCCCAAAGGCGTAATGAGCACATCCGGCAGCATGATCGGCAGCGTGAAAGGGCATTTCATAAGTGAGCCTGTAAGCAGAAAGAACAGGATATGCATGGCGGGTTTCTATAATCACCTTGTATATTATGTTGGCTTTTATACCCTCATGCTGGGCAATTACACGGTTTATACGCTCGATACCACGCATCCAAAAAAAGCGCTCGAGGCTATCGGCCTGCATAAAGCAAATATCTTCTTCGCATTTTCTGATGTGTACCTGAAAATGTATAATGAGGGGTTGGACAAGTATGATCTTTCTTCCATTAAGTTATGGATCGCTACAGCTGATGCTTCGCATGAGGAGCACATGCATGCGTTTACGCAATATGGTGCTTTCTTTAAACTGTTCGGCAAACGAATTGTACGATCTCTTTTTATTGATGTGATCGGCGCTTCCGAAGCAGGGTCAGGCGCCATCAGGCGGTTCTATTTTTCTTTCATGAAACCTTCGTACAAAAGAATGATCGGCCGCTCTTATTTCGGAGGGCCTAAAGTAAAAGTTGCAGATGAAAATGGTAAACGTGTTGGCGCAGGAAAACCCGGCCGCATGCTTATCAAAGGCAAAGCTGTTTTTAAAGGTTACTGGAATGGGCATGATATGCTGAACAATGTGATCTTTAACGGATGGTGGTGGACGGGTGATATTGTTTGTAAAGACAGGTTAGGGAGATTTTATCATCTCGACCGGGCATCAGACGTTATCAATATGGAAAAAGGGCCTGTTTATTCTCTGCCTGTTGAAGAAATATTGCTCACTCATCCTGATGTTAGCGAAGCTGTTGTTATTGCAGTGCCGCATACGGCAAACAGGCAAGGTGCGCTTGCCATCGTGTATGCAAAAACGGGAAGAAAAATTGAAGAGCAGCCTTTTTTAACCTGGGCCAATGCGCAGAAACTGCCGATAGAATTAAAACATGTTTCCATTGTAATGCCCGGTGATGTACCTCGCGGGCTGACAGGAAAAGTATTGAAAAGAGTTTTGCGCGAAAAATATGCCTTGCAGTTCACGAGACAGCCGGAGCCTTCTTCTTTGATTTCCTGAAACGCATCAATGGAGGGTTTTTTAACAGGCCAGACCCAAACTTAAGAAAAGGCTTGGGCAGATAGTATTGATAAGCCTGCACCTGGTTGGCCAGGTCGTATACCAGCGAAGGCATTCGGTCAAGCTCTTCCAATGATTCATACAGGGCCTGGGATGCAATATCAACTTCTTCTTTTGTTACGATCAACGGAGGGAACCATCGCATGATGGGACGCTTTGTGTGCGTGTTGGTAGAAAGCCCGCCAATTACATTCCGCTTGAGCAACTGAAGCCATACCGCATTTTCGAGCAGGCAGTTACGCAGCTTTATTCCCGCCATCAATGCGCAGCCAGGAACATCATGAATAAAATGCGGGTACAATGCCGCTATCTCTTTGAGCTTTCCGATCATGTAGGTGCCGGTAACAGCAGCGTTTTGCGGAAGGTTCTCTTCCATGATCACATCAATGGCGGCGCTTGCAGCAGCGCAGATGAGCGGATAGGTTGTATTGTCTGTACCAAACTGGAATGGATCGTCTTCGAATGCATAGCCGATGTCGTGCGCAAGGCTGTCTGTCATTACCATTGCCGCCATGGGCGTATGGCCACCCGTTGTTCCTTTTGAAAGAATAATGATGTCAGGATGTACCTGCTCATGTTCTATTGCAAACATTTTGCCGGTGCGGCCAAATCCGGTCTGCACTTCATCCACAACTAACAAAGTACCGGTACGGTGGCACAATTCTCTTACCTGCGTTAAATAACCCGGGGGCGGTGTTTCTATAAAACCTCCGCCCAGTATAGGTTCGAGTATTACAGCCAGCACTCCTTTACCAATTGCTCTAACGATAGCGTCGATATTGCCGTAGGGCACATAGTTTACATTATTAAGCAATGATCCGAATGGCTTGCGCAGATGGTCCTGTCCTAAAACACTCAAGGCGCCCAGCGTTTTGCCATGATAGCTGTTAATGGCAGAGACAATTCCTTTTCGTTGCGGCCTTGCGAGGCGAACAGTGCGGATAGCAATTTCCATGGCTTCCGATGCACTGCCTGTTAATACGATCCTGTTGAGATCTCCGGGCAATATTCCTGCGAGCTTGTTCATAAAACCAGCCGCGGTGCTGTTGTATAAAAAGTAAGGAGCAGAAGCCATTGTATCCAATTGCTTCATAACAGCTTCCTGTACACGTTCATTCTGGTAGCCTATACCTAATGCACCATAGGCAGAGCAAAAATCCAGGTAGGAATTTCCCTGCTCATCAAACAGCCTGCATCCTTTGCCGGTGTATTCAACCGGGCATTCTGCTACTTCAAATAGCAGTGACAACGTTGGGTTGTAGTGATGCTTGTAGGTTTTTATGATGTCTTTATAGTGCATTAGAAGCATATTTGAAACAGAGGATTTCACGCAAAGGCGCAAAGGAAGACGCAAAGGAACAGCAGGGAACGCGGATCATTAGGATTATTATGATTTGCGCAGTTAGGTTTAGTGAACATC
>JBAVMD010000245.1:0-9013 GCA_049689695.1 Chitinophagaceae bacterium
AAATTATTAATCCACAAACTCAACCCACCGCTTCTCAAAATATAATTCGCACACGATCTTTCCCTGTATTATCAATGCAGTCTTTACAAATGCGCCCGCATGCCCAATAAATTTAATTTCCTTTTCCTTAATCGCCGGAGAACTATAGTAAGCTCCGTAGGTACATCTATATGGGTTATTTTGAACATCGCGCGTGAATACTGAGAATAGTATCAGTCTGCTTGAGCTTGTATCTGGCCTTTCATAACCAAATATGCGGTAATCCTTCCTGATATTCTGGTTAACTAAAAGTATACTATCTCTTTTTGAAATTTGTGCTCTCTGCATACTCTCTTCAGAAATAATATCAGGATAGTTGTATGTAGCACGCAAGGTATCAGACGAAGCGGGCGCAATCTCCTCCAGCACCTTCCTGCCACCCTCATTCTTTGGGTTCATTTCAACAGACCTTTTGTACATATTTATTGCCTCATCTTTTCTTCCCAGCTTCAAAAGTATTTCGCCATAACTGTCGTAAGAGTTCCAGCTATCAGGAAATAATTCAACATTGGTCTTAAGCACTTCTTCTGACTGCGGCAGCTGGTTATTCCAGAGCAACTGGTAACCGAGCAGGTTCATTTCATCTTCATTCAAATTGTAGTTCAGCCTGTCCTTCACCATTCCTGCGAGTTGTTTCCGTGCGGCGATAATACCTTCTTTCATAAGCACGCGGCCGTAAGCCTTTGCGGCACTTTTCTTTACCTGCACCTTGCCGCCATTGAGTATTTTCAGCGCGTTCATGGCGGTGTTGAATGCAGGGTTCTTCATGTTGTCGAACAAGATCACGGTTTGATCTCTCGCCAGGTTTCGTACAAACATCACTTCTATTCCAAGTCCTCCGCCATGATGCAAAACAATTTTCCCTTTTGTGCTGTCATGCATAATAGACCATCCAAGGCCATAACCAGAAGCAGAGGGATCGCCAGGCACCACGGGGGTATACGCCTGAATCAGTGTGCCCGGTCTTAGCAGAAGGCCAGAACGCAGCGCATGGTCATATTTTAACAGGTCACGTGCGGTGCTGGTAATATCTCCATGACCGCGGAAATTAAATGTTTTAAAAATGTACGCATTCTCAGACGTAGTATCGATGCGCTCGGGCGCATCAGCAAACAGGTAACGATATCGTTGTTCGGTACCAATATTCTTATCGGTTCCAAAATAAAATTCGGTAAAACCAGAGCTCCGCATTCCTGCCGGGAGAAAAATATTTTTTTCTATGTAGCTGCTGTATGGCAGGCCGGAAAGCTTTTCAATTAACAATGCCAGCAGGTAGTAATTAAGATTGCTGTAAGCAAAAGATGAACGGTCACCCGCCGGCTTTGGCTCTCCCGTCAGCGGTTTATTCATGGCCACCAGCGCGGAGATCACGTCTTTATTAATAAAAATTGTGTCCTTTACTTTTCGCATAGAGTCGAGGAACCCGTAAAATGCAGACGAAGGAAGCCGCGATGTATGCGACAATAATTGCTTAATGGTCACTGTGGGATAAGGGAACTCCGGGAAATAGGAAACGTAGCGATCGCTGATTTGCAGCCTGCCCTTTTCCTGCAATTGAAAAATGGCCGTTGCCGTAATTGTTTTTGTAACAGAGGCAACAGGAAATGAAGTTCGTTGCGTATTTGGTTTTTTTGTGGAATAGTCTGCATAACCGAAAGACCGCTCGTAGATGATCTTTCCCTTTTCAGCTATCAATACGTTGCCATTGAACGCGCGGTTTTCTGCAAGCTTTGAAAAATAGTTATCTAAATCATTGTGCGTTTTCTGACCAATTACTGCAATCCCAGACATCAGCAGAAGCAACAATATTATGGTCTTACGTTTGCCCAATAACCTCGCCCCGCAGGAATTTTGTATGTGGATCACAATTGAAATAGCTTTCATAATTGGCTTTATATTTCAAAAAGCAATCTTACTGAAAGTATCAAAGCTTTCAGTAAGCCCCTTAAAAATACCTTTTGTAATAGATCTTCCAACCATTTTCTCCATCGAGGGAAGATTGTTCCTATACAGCTTTCCCAACTTCCTATGAAGCACCGGGTTTTTCAGCCAGTATTCACTATCAGCACTCAAAACACTCTTTAACAGATCACCCGGATATAAATCTCCCTCCGCCATAATATTTTGTTGCAGTTTTTCCATTGTCAAAGGAATAAGTATATCAAGGCTGATGTTCTGTCCGATCAGGATCCGCAAGTCTTCCGTGGTAAAATCTTTAAGTGGTTTTTTTCTTAGCAGGTGGCAAGTTGTAACGAGGTATGAATCATAGCCGGGGTCCGGCCAGTAATCATTTTCAACTTGCTCTATAGTTTGAGAGAGGTCTATTGCCATTTATCAAAAGTATAAATCCTAAGGATCGGAAACAGGCAATTTAATAGTTGTTATCGCTTTTTATTATTCGCCTCGTAAGTCAAAAATACTGTCCCGGTATTGTATTGCCTCACTTCTTTAAGCTTCAGCTCAGCAATAGCTGTATGCTCAATAAAAAGACTTCTGCCGCCTCCGGTTAAAACAGGACAAAGTTGAATATGGTATTCGTCTATTAGGTTTTCTTTCATCAGGGCCTGGGCCAATGAAATACTGCCCCATATCACCATATTTTTACCGGTCATTGCCTTCAGTTTTTTAATCGCTTCGATTGCATCCCCGCTTATTACTTCCGCCTCCGGCCATTTGCCCCAAGGCGCTTGTTTGATGGTGTTGGAAAAAACGATCTTCTTTGTTTCGTTGAGCCTGTCGGCAATCACTTCCTTATCGGTAGTGGCGGTTGGCCAAAATTCAACAAACAGCTCATAAGTCTTTCTGCCCAGCAATATGGTATCGATGGTGTCTAAAAATTTTAACTGGTCAGCGTCTGAATAAGTGTTTTGTTCAGGAGTGAGGTGTGTAAAGAAATCCAGCTGCCCGTTTTTATCGGCTACGTGGCCATCCAATGAAACCCATTCTTCTAATATAAGCTTACGCATGATTGATGTATTTCCCTCAAAGCTCGCTTGTTTCCATTTATTTATAGATGTGCTGCGACAAGATAGAGGGTTAGTTGCGACATTCGCCTTCAATATTTGTCAGCCAGTCATTTTGCATGCATACGTAATCTTAAGACGCATTATTGAATTGATATATTTATACAGAGTATTTTCTTGCTATGTACATCAGATCGATTGTTACAGATCCATCTTCCTCAGGATAGTCTTTCGTATAAAAAGCTTCTACAGTAAAATTGTTTTTCTTCAGCAAAAGTTCTATTTCCTCCCGCTCATAATAATTGATATACATTTCATTGTCGCCTGTAAAACTTGTCTTTTCAAAACCAGACCGCTGCTTCGGGCCTTCCATACAACTTACATACAGTAAACCGTTCTCCATAGTTAAATACCTGATGTTTTTAAACAGGTCATCAATGTCATCATAAGAAATATAAGGAAGACAAAATGCAGCAATCACTGCATTAAACTGTTCCAGTATCTGTCCGGAGTCGCAAATATCCATTACCTCGAATTTCGATTCCGGGTTCTGTTCTTTCGCTTCTTTAATCATTTCAGGAGCCAGGTCGATTCCCGTAATCTGCAGATCGCTTCTTTTTGATTTCAGATGCTTCACCACATTCCCCGGGCCACATCCCAGCTCGAGAATATTTCCATCTGCAGGGATATTTTCCAACAAATAGTCGAATGTATCCTTGTACAAACCTAAATCCATGAACTTGTTTACATAGTTCTGTACATGCTGGTTGTAGATGTCGATTGTATGCTGATGTTTATTCATTGTACCCGTGATTACACAAATTGTGAAGGTGATAAGACCCCCAAAATTACAGTCCAACCACGATTTTCTTTTAGAAATGAAAAAGAAAACTTTGTAATCAATCTAAAAACCTGCCCCAAGAACAGGTTATTAATAATCAATTCGCATAAAACTACGTTATGCAACCCGCAATCAAAAGAGTAAAATATACACAAAAGCCACCTATTTTCTTTAGTGAATTAAGAAACAGGATCAACAAATACTTTGAAGATAATTCACTGTCACGGTATGCAGACAATCGGATGCATATAAAAACAATCAGCTTAATACTAATTTGGTTATCTCTATATGGTTTAATTATTTCAAACCTTTTCAAATCATTTGACCTAATACTTATTCAAGCAGGATTTCATTGGATGAGCTTTGTAGTTTGGAATGGCATTGCGCACGATGCCCATCATCAGGCATACACCAAAAATAAAATAGCTAACAGGCTTTTACTTTTCACCGGAGACCTGGTAGGTGTAAGTTCATATGTCATGGATTTCAATCATGTAAAATCTCATCACAGCGCAGTTAATATACCCGTTCATGACGTAGCAATCGATGACTACGGAATCTTTAGATTCCATCCTCACAGAATGCTCAAATGGTATCATAAATGGCAGCATATATACATAAATGTTTTCTACATGATACCTACTCTTTTCAAACTTCTGATCTTCGACTATTTTAGCCTTAGCCGGAAATATATCGGGTCTGTAAAAATAAAAAAGCACCGTATTAAAGATGTTTTATACTTAACTATCATAAAGCTTGGAGTTATATATGCTACCCTGATTTTACCTTTACAAATTTTAGATGCCCCCAGATGGATAATAATCACAGGGTTTCTAACCGGTCATTTCGTAGCCGGTTTTACACTAAGCCTGATATTTCAAATAACACATCTTTGCGACTATAGCAATTTTTCAGACGTTGACCTGGAAAATGGGAATTTAGAAAATTCATTTGCACAGCATGTAATCGAGAATACATCATCTTTTGCAACAGACAATTTATTGCTAACTTATTTTTCCGGAGGACTAAATCATCATACGATACATCATCTCTTTCCGGAAATCTGCCAGATACATTTTCCTGCACTTACTAAAATATTAAGAGCTACATCCGAAGAATATGGTATACCATTTAAAATTTATCCAACGTTTTGGAGCGCCATTCAGTCTCATTACTCCCTATTAAAGAAATTAGGTTCCGAGAAAAATTACCGTCCCAGGCCATTCTCAGAATGGAAATTATCCTACTCGTATTTAAATAACTAACATGGAAAAGATAAAATTTATAACTACCGCACAAGGCAGTACATTTTATGCGGACCTCAAAAATCAGGTAAACAACTATTTTATATTAAATAAAATAAATAATCATGCTAATAATGAAATGATCTTTAAATGTGTTTTTTGGATCTCATCCTGGATCATTTCATGGATCGGTATTATAATTTTTAAAGATTTTTTTGTTATAGCCTTAATTATGGGTCTTGGACATATGTTTTGCCATCTAATGATTGCTTTTAATATTGCCCATGATGCAAATCATTCCGCCCTGTTCGAGTCAAAGCGCCTAAATCATTTTTTTGGATACTTTATGGAGCTTTTAGGATGTAATAAAAAACTATGGACGATTGCTCACAACCAGGAGCATCACACATTTATAAATATCCATGAACAAGACAATAACATTGATGGATATAAACTTCTGCGCCTATGCCCACATGATACCTGGAAAAAACATCACAAGTTTCAATGGCTATACGCTCCATTTATTTATGCACTATCAACATTAAATTATGCAACCTTCCGCGACATAAAACTTATTTTCAAATACAGGAGGACCGGCAACCTTTCAATAAACACAATTTTTGTTTTAGAATTTATCCTGTTTAAGGCAATATACTATGTGTATATTTTTATAATTCCAATCTTCATTTTCAATGTTGACTTTTCAATCATTCTCAGTTTTTTTATAATGGGTCATTTTATAAATGGAATCTTCCTTGTTTTTGTCTTTTTAACCGGCCATCTTACAGAAGAAACTTCATATCCTCCGAGCGGCTCCAATATTGATAATAATTGGGCAGTTCATGTAATTCAAACAACCGGCGATTATTCACCGAAATCAACTGTTCTTCAATGGTTAATAGGCAGTTTAAATTTCCACGTAGCCCATCACTTATTTCCCAAAGTGTGTCATGTTCATTATAAAAGAATATCGCCTATTATTAAAAGAGTTGCTTTAAGTCATGGTTATGCTTACAGAGAGATCCCAACGTTTTTTGAAGCGATAAAATCACACTTTAGGTTATTGAAGCAATTAGGCATCCCGCAGAATAAACTGCACAGTATTCCTCAGGACTTCAGTCGGCAAATATCATTGTAGCTTTTTATACTCCACCCCATCATAAACCAGCCCGGTTACTTTCTGGCTCTCATCCAGCTTAAATCCTACCACCTGCCCGGTTCCGGGGATTAATTCTACTCTGATGGTTTCTTTTTGCGTATACGGAGTTGATATCACATGCATGTTACCCATCTTTACGCCAAGTGCATCGCCTTCAATAGTTACTTCAACTTCTCCAAAATGCACATGCCTGTATTTTCCTGTATAAGAAGCAAGCGGAAAGCTTAGCTGGGAAACGCGCTTTGCACGGTCAGCGTACCCTTTTTGTGTTCCCTCGATGGCGCGTTGATGACTCGTTTCCAACTCCTCCAGCTTCTTTGCATAAAAACCGGAATGATCAAGCGCGTTCATTGCCCAATCGTAAATATAGCTTGCCAGCATGTCAACCGCGGGCGAACCGATGCTTGCCTCATTCACAAATATGGCAATCCCCAATTTCTTCTCCGGCATAAAAGAGATGTGAGATTTATAGCCCGGGAAACCGCCGAAATGATAAACTATTTTTTCATCACGGTAGCTGCCTGTGCTCCAACCCAATCCATAACCGCCCGGATTGCTGAATGGCGCAGAACCTTTTTCAAAACGCGCAAACGATACATGCGTATTTTGTATTACCTGTGCAGGAAACACCTGCCTGTTGCCCAGTTTTCCCTGGTTCAACTGCACCTGAAGCCATTTTGCAATATCCGCCGGCGTAGTTAATAGCCCTCCTGCTGATTGCATGGTATTGTCTTTCTTCTGCAAGTATAATTTTGTGAGCCCTTTTTCGCCATAACCATAATAAGGAAGCGCTATGGGCCATTTATTTTTTTCGGCAAGCGATACATAGGCCGTAGTCCTGCTCATTCCCAATGGAACAAATATTCGTTCATTTAAAACATCCTGCCATTTTTTATTCAACTGCTGCTGCAGGATCATCCCATAAATATTATATCCCAGGTTATCATATTTATACTGGCCGGGATTTGCTTTTGAAACGGTCGCATCTTTCAACACCTGCTGCATTTCATTTTCTGCAATGGAACCGCTGTATGCCATGCGAAAAACAAGCGGTGAATTATCCAGTCCGCTGGTGTGCGTAAGCAGACTTCGAACAGTAACGTTGTCGCCAATTTCATTTTTGAATTGCGGAGGCCCGAAATATTTTTTGAACGGACTGTCCAGCATGATCCTTTTTTCATGGTCCAGCAGCGCCGCTACCAAACCAGTAAATGATTTGGTGGATGAGGCTATATAAAACAGCGTGTTCTCATCAGCCTTAATACCGGCTTCTTTATCAGCCCAACCGTATGCTTTTATAAAAACAGGACCTTTTTCATCCACCAGGCTGATGGACATAGCGGGAATTACCGGCACCCTGATCATTAACTGCTGAACAAAGCTGTCTAACTGAGCAATGAATTGCGTGCGGGGAGCCTGGGCTTTTGATAGACCACTGATAACTAAACAGGCCAATAGTACCAGAATAATTTTACTTTTTTGCATGACAAAAAGGTTTTGTCTGCTTTTTGTGGAATCAAAAAGCAGGAATTAAAAATTACCTGGTTGAACGTTGGAAAGAAAGGTTGAAGAAGGATATTTGAATTTACAGCATTTTCTGTTACATGTTGCCCGGCCCTGTTTTTTATTTTGGCGCGGCGAAATTTTTATCATCCGCAGAAGGTCCGTAAATAGAAGGAACAGCTATATCGTTCAGGCGCATATAAACAGTTAACTGTCCGCGGTGATGCACCCAATGATTCAGCGTAGTACCTATGTCAGACATCTTTGGTGCAGTGTACAATAACTGGCCGTTTGCTTTTAACGAAAAATCACCCTGCAATTCCTCATCGGTAGTTTCCTGCAAGGCAGTTCTTGCTGCCTGCATGTTTTCTTCGAAATGGGCAATTACCTCCGCAGTGGTCTTTGGAGAGGCATGCTTGAAAGTAACGAAATCAATTTCGCTGTCAACGATCATGTGCCTGATCCATAAAGGAATTTCTGCCACCAACAATACGAGGTATCCCAGGTTCATGGACTTTGGATGTGGCTTGTACTCGAACAAAGTTTCAGGAATTCTTTCAAGACAAGTCTTTGTGGCTTTATATTCAGCATTCAATTCCTTAAGCAAGGATTGCGCTCTTTCGTTATCCATAGCAATATTTTTTACGAAGTAACAGATTTTTTTCACTTATATAGCGTGGAAAGTATTACCAATTTTCAAACCTTGTCCCTTTTAAGAAATAATCGTACGAAAAAAGCAACTCGTTGATTTCCTTTTTCTTCAAAAGATATTCTTTGGCGTCAATCTCATTATTGTCCCGCGCTTTAAGAAGCTGCTCCAGTTCCTGTTTCTTAAGATTTCTTTTTTTGACGTTCTCGTAATCTTCTGAATCTTTTCTGCGTTGCTGCACTACATCTTCGTGGTTCCTGTTAGGGTTGTCCTGCGCTGTTGTTCTATCAAGCGAATAACCATTCCGTTCGATGAACGAAATGGTTTGCCCGAATTGAAAAAAAGGGTCCTGCCGAATAAATTGCTCAAACCCATCGCAGGTAAACTGAAGATCGCCTTCCTGTGTTATGATCGTCCATTGATAACCGTCAGGGCCCTTCGTCCGTTCAATATCGCTGATCTCAAAATAATTGTTGAATCCGGGGCTTAGCTCAAAGCGCAGGTTTTGAATTCTTTTAAACACTAAAGTTGCAGGCGCAACCCAAAATGTAAACGGCAGTCCTTCAAGGTCGGGCTTATTCCATTGCAGAATATAGTCTATATCCAGTTCAAGGT
>JBAVMD010000246.1:0-8658 GCA_049689695.1 Chitinophagaceae bacterium
ACAATAGTTCTGAATGAATGGCTAAGCGCCGCAACATCAAGACTGCCCGACATGCTTACCACCCAGGGAATATGATACTGAACGCTGCCCTGCAAACGATCAATGAACCACAAACGCTCCTGTTCAAATGAAAGCGGCACGAGCTCAGTACGGTCATAACGCCTGATGGCAGGCATTATATCTTTTTCATCATGCAGCATGATGCGCGAGGCAAGACCGGCCAGGGTTGGGTATGCGAACACTTCCCTCACCGCGATCTCTTTGCCTGTTTGTTTGCGAATGGCCGAAGTCACACGCATTGCAAGCAATGAATGCCCGCCCAGTTCAAAGAAATTATCATGGATACCTGCACGCTCCACTCCAAGCAGTTGCTGCCAGATAAGCGCTACCATTTCTTCAGTTTCATTGCGCGGCGCGAGGTATTCTGAAGTTGTCAATGCCACTTCAGGTTCAGGCAATGCTTTCCTGTTCACTTTGCCGTTACCGGTAAGCGGAATGCTTTCCATCTGCATCAGCGCCGATGGGACCATGTAATCCGGTAATCTTTCCTGGAGGTAGTTTGTAATTGCCGCGTAGTCGAAAGATCCTTCCATGACCACATATCCAACGAGCCGCTTGTTGTTTTGTTTATCAGCGCGGGCAATAACTACCGCCTGCTTTACGCCTTCTATCTGCAACAACACGGTTTCAATTTCACCGGGCTCTATACGATAGCCTCTTATTTTCACCTGCTCGTCTTTCCTGCCGAGGAATTCAATGTTGCCATCGGGCAGCCAGCGACCAAGGTCGCCGGTCCTGTACATCGTCCTTCGACCTTGCTCAGGATCGTTTTGTGAAAAAGTGCTGAGCGAAGTCGAAGTAGGCTGTACATTCCAATATCCTTTCGACAAACCTGCACCGCCCACACAAATTTCACCTGGCACACCAACAGGGCATGGACTTCCGTTGTTGTCGAGAATATAGGCTGTTCTGTTCTCAAGCGGACGTCCAACTGGTACTTCTTTCCTGCTTTCTATTGGTTCTTTGATCTCATAAGTAAGCGAGAAAGTTGTGTTCTCTGTAGGTCCATACCCGTTAATGATCGTTACCCAAGGATAAGTTGCTTTCAGTTGATTGATGTGAGGAACCGAAAGGCGATCTCCGCCTGCCAGCACTGTTTTAAGTGCAGCGAAAATGGTGATGTCTGTTTCCACCAGCTCGTTGAACCAACCGGCAGTGAACCACATCATAGTCACTTTATTCGAAATGATCAGCTCTTTGAGCGTAGTCGGGTTCAGCATATCTTCCTGTGAGCACAGTACCAATCTGCCACCATTCAGCAGCATTCCCCAATATTCAAATGTAGTTGCATCAAAAGAAGGAGAACCTGTAGCAAGTAAAACTTCTTCAGTGCTAAGGCTTACATATTTCACTCCTTTCACCAGGCTTACGATGTTGCCATGATCTACCATCACTCCTTTCGGCTTTCCGGTTGAACCCGATGTGTACATCAGGTAAGCAAGGGATGAAGGATCGATCAACACCTCCGGCTTCGAAACTGTTTGGAATTCGATCAGCGCCGATTCATCATCCAATGCAATGATGTTTGCATCTATTGCAGGCAACGAAATATTACTGCTGGTCAGCACGATCTTAACGCCGCTGTCATTCAAAAGATAATTGATACGGTCTGCGGGATAAGCCGGATCAACCGGAACATAAGCAGCACCTGTTTTCAGGATTGCAAGAATTGAAATGATCAGTTCTGCTGACCGTTCAAGGCAGATGCCCACCATATCGCCAGGTAATACATTTCTGCTTATAAGATAATTAGCCAATTGATTTGAACGTTCATCCAGCTCTTTATACGTAAGCGTTGACTGTTCGAATATCAATGCCACTTTATCTGTATTCAATCGGACCTGCTCGTTGAAAAGGTCAACAATGGTTTTATCTTTTGGATAATCAACTGCTGTATCGTTAAAGCTGTTCAGCAGCTGTATTTCTTCTGCCGATAACATTGGCAGCTCAGCTACAGATTGATCGATGTTGATCAATACAGCATGCAGCAGGTTTTCATAGTGATCCAGCATGCGCTGGATCGTTTCTTTATTATACAGTTCATCAAGGTAAGTAATGCCTAACTGAAGACCATCCGGCGACTGAACAGCACTGAGCATGAGTTCAAACTTAGCTGTAATGTCGCCGGTACCCTCAGGACGAAGGTCCAATTCGCCCAATTTCAATTCTTCACTCTCCGGAGTGTTCTGCAATATGAACATCGCCTGGAACACGGGTGAACGGCTCATGTCGCGCTCTACACCTAATGTCTCCACCACTTTCTCAAACGGTATTTGCTGGTGCTCGTATGCATCGAGTGTGGTTTGCTTGATCTCTTCCAGCAGTGAAGCGAAACTTCTGGTGTCTGATACCTGTGAACGGAGGGCAAGTGTATTTACAAAGAACCCTATCAATCCTTCCACTTCCTGTTGCTGGCGTCCCGCGATGGGTGTGCCTACGCAAATATCATCTTGTGCGCTATAGCGATGCAACAGAACTTTAAACACTCCGAGCAATGTCATGAAGAGCGTTACGCCTTGTTCACGGCTTAAACTTTCCAGTTTGTCCAGCAGTTCTTTGCTCAACATACGGCCTACATCTGCTCCGCGAATGCCCTGCTCTGCAGGACGTGCATGATCGATGGGCAGCTCCAATGGCGTTACTCCACCCAATTTCTGTTTCCAGTAAGCAAGCTTTCTTTCCAGTGTTTCTCCTGAGAGATAGTTACGCTGCCAGATAGCGTAATCAGCATACTGCACAGGAAGAGGCTTGAGAACAGCAGAACGATTTTCTATATGGCTGTTATAAAGTTCCACCAGTTCCTCAACCATCACAGATGTTGACCATCCGTCGAATGCGATGTGGTGGAATACCACAACAAGTGTATGCTCTTCTTCAGAAACTTTTACCAGCGCTACCCTGAGCATCGGATCTTTTGAAAGATCATACGCACGAACAATATATTCTTCAATGTATGCTTCCCGTGTTTGTCCAACTGCAATAATATCTTCCGCATCAACATGATCAATTTCGAAATATCCCTTTTCCCTGATCAACTGGTAACCTGTTCCTTCCTGCTCAGTAATAACAGTGCGCAATACTTCATGGCGGTCGACGATCGTTTTGAACGATTGTTCAAGCGCTTCAACATTAAGCTTGCCAGTCATAGTTACTACCCAGGGAATATGGTATTGCTGGCTGCCCCGCAAACGATCAATGAACCAAAGGCGCTCCTGCTCAAAGGAAAGCGGGATGAGATCTGCAGCATCATAAGGCATTATTGCAGGCATTCTATCGCGCTCATCTTTCAGCATGATGCGTGATGCGAGACCGACGATGGTTGGGTATGCAAATATTTCGCGAACGACGATCTCTTTGCCTGTTTGTTTACGAATGGCCGAGATCACTCTCATTGCGAGTAATGAATGTCCGCCCAGTTCGAAGAAGTTATCGTGGATTCCCGGTTGATCTATGTTGAGTAGCTCTTTCCAGATCAAGGCCAATTTTTTTTCTGCGTCATTCCTTGGTGCAACGTATTCTGAAGTTGTAAGTGAACTATCAACTTCAGGCAATGCTTTTCTGTTCACTTTACCATTGCCGGTGAGCGGAATACTTTCTAACTGCATCAATGCAGATGGGATCATGTAAGAAGGAAGTCTTTCCTGCAGGTATTGTAAAATAGCCTGCTGGTCGAATTGATCTTCCATTACTACATAACCAACGAGCCGCTTGTTGTTTTGTTTATCAGTACGTGCAATAACTACAGCTTGTTTGACTCCGTCGATCTGCAACAAAATATTTTCAATCTCTCCGGGCTCAATACGGTAGCCTCTTATCTTCACCTGCTCGTCTTTTCTACCGAGGAATTCGATGTTGCCATCAGGCAGCCAGCGACCGAGGTCACCGGTTTTGTACATCTTCCTTCGACCTTGCTCAGGATCGTTTCGGTACAGCCAAACAGAGTTTGGCTGTACATTCCAATATCCTTTAGACAATCCCGCACCGCCAACACATATTTCACCCGGCACCCCGACAGGACAAGGCCTGCCGCTGTTGTCAAGGATATAAGCCGTTCTGTTTTCGAGTGGACGTCCAACCGGTACTTCTCTCCTGCTATCAATCAATTCTTTGATCTCATAAGTAAGTGAGAAGGTTGTGTTTTCTGTTGGCCCGTAACCGTTGATAATTCTTAATTGAGGATAGGTTGATTTGAGTTGATTGATGTGCGGAACGGAGAGGCGGTCACCGCCTGCAAGCACTGTTTTGAGTGTAGCGAACAGGCTAATGTCTGTTTCCACCAATTCATTGAACCAACCTGCAGTGAACCACATCATGCTTACTTTATGAGCAACGATGAGTTGTTTCAGCGTAGCCGTGTTCAGCATATCTTCCTGTGAACACAAAATCAGCCTGCCGCCGTTCAATAACATTCCCCAATATTCAAATGTAGCAGCATCAAAAGAAGGCGAACCCGTTGCAAGCAGCACTTCTTCAGAACTGAAGTCTACATACTTCACTCCCTTCACCAGGCTTACAATGTTGCCATGATCCACGATTACTCCCTTCGGCTTGCCTGTTGATCCTGAAGTATACATCAGGTACGCAAGCGATGAGGTGTGGATAGCTACTTCTGGCTTTGTGGCAGGCTGGAATTCGATCAGCATGGATTCATCATCCAATGCAATGATGCTTGCATCCACTTCAGACAAAGTATTGCTGTTGGTAAGCAGCAGCGTAATGCCACTGTCGTGCAACAAATAATTAATTCGTTCTGCGGGATAAGCCGGATCAACCGGAACATAAGCAGCACCTGTTTTCAATATTGCGAGCGTTGATATGATCAGTTCTGCTGAACGTTCGAGACAGATGCCCACCATATCTCCAGGCAATACATTCCTGCTGATAAGATAATTCGCCAATTGATTTGAACGGGCATCGAGCTCTTTATAACTAAGCGATGATCCTTCAAACACAAGCGCTATTGCATCTGGTGTTCTATCAACCTGCTCTTCAAACAAATCTGTTATTGTCTTTTCTGATGGATATTCAGTCGCTGTATCGTTAAAGCTGTTCAGCAGTTGTATTTCTGCTGCTGATAGCATGGGCAGTTCAGCGATAGCAAGATCAATGCCGGTCAACACAGCATGCAGGAGGTTCTCGTAATGACCGAGCATGCGTTCGATCGTTTCCTTATTGTACAGTTCATCCAGGTAAGTGATACCTAACTGAAGACCATGAGGCGATTGAACCGCGCTAAGGCTTAATTCGAATTTGGCGGTAATATCACCGTCGCCTTCAGGGCGAAGATCCAATTCTCCCAATTTCAATTCTTCACTTTCCGGCAGATTTTGCAATATAAACATCACCTGGAACACGGGTGTGCGGCTCATGTCGCGCTCCACGCCCAGCGCTTCTACTACTTTTTCAAAAGGTATCTGCTGGTGTTCGTATGCATCGAGCGTGGTTTGTTTTACCTGCTCCAGTAAATCCTTGAATGTTTCACTATCGTTAATTGATGAGCGTAAGGCAAGTGTATTTACAAAAAATCCTATCAATCCTTCCACTTCCTGTTGCTGGCGGCCTGCGATGGGTGTGCCTACGCAGATGTCCTGCTGGTTGCTGTAACGATGCAGCAATATTTTGAATACGCTCAGCAATGTCATGTAGAGCGTTGCACCCTGCTCACGTGATAAACTTTCCAGTTTATCCAGCATTTCTTTGCTGAGCATACGGCCAGCCACTGCTCCACGAATACTTTGTTCTGCTGAACGCGGTTGATCGATGGGCAGTTCCAATGGTTCTATTCCACCTAATTTCTGTTTCCAGTATCCAAGTTTTTTCTCCAGCGTTTCGCCTGAAAGATAATTGCGCTGCCAGATAGCGTAATCTGCATACTGCACAGGAAGCTCTTTCAAAACAGGCGCTGTATTTTCTGTATAGCTCCTGTAAAGCTCCACCAGTTCTTCAACCATCACAGCTGTTGACCATCCGTCGAAGGCGATGTGATGAAAGACCACCACAAGCGTATGCTCTTCTTCAGATACTTTCACCAATGCTACTCTGAGCATGGATTCTCTTGAAAGATCAAAAGGACGAACAACATATTTCTCTATGTATTCTTTCCTTGTTTGTCCAATTGCGACAATATCTTCTTCATTAATATGATCTATTTTGAAATGCCCTGTGTCACTGATCAACTGGTAACCCATTCCTTCATGCTCAGTGATAACAGTGCGCAATATTTCATGGCGGTCAACTATGGTGCGGAATGATTGCTCAAGCGCTGCAACATTCAGATTGCCTGACATGCTTACCACCCAAGGTATATGGTATTGCTGACTGCCTTGCAGCTTGTCGATGAACCAGAGACGCTCCTGCTCGAATGAAAGCGGGATAAGATTGGTACGATCATAAGGCATGATCGGCGGCATTGCGTCACCTTCATCTTTCAACATAACACGTGCGGCAAGACCTGCGATGGTTGGATACGCAAATATTTCTCTTACCGCGATTTCTTTGCCTGTTTGTTTGCGAATTGCAGATATCACTCTCATGGCAAGCAGGGAATGCCCACCCAGCTCAAAGAAATTATCATGTATGCCTGCACGCTCTATTCCCAGCAACTGTTGCCAGATAAGCGATAATTGCTCTTCCACTTCATTGCGTGGCGCTTCATAAACAGCAGACCGTTGTACAGTCCCGGGTTCAGGCAATTGTTTGCGGTTGATCTTGCCACTTTGAGTAAGCGGCATCTCATCTAATTCCATCAATATGCCCGGTACCATGTAATCCGGCAGTTTCGATTGCAGCAAGGCAATCGTTTCCTGCTTATTAAATTCTGTTGCTGGTACAACATACGCTACGAGGAACGAGTTGCCTTGTTTATCGGTTTTTGCTACAACTACAGATTGAGTTACGCCTTGTGATTGCTGTAATACTGATTCTATTTCACCGAGCTCTATGCGATAGCCCCTGATCTTCACCTGGTCGTCTGTTCTGCCAAGGTATTCGATGTTTCCATCGGGCAGCCAGCGCGCGAGGTCGCCGGTTTTATACATCGTCCTTAGGCCTTGCTCAGGATTGTTTCGCGCTACGAAACGCTCTGCAGTCAGCTCGGGTTTATTCATGTAACCTCTTGCTACCTGTACGCCGCCAATGTGCAATTCGCCTGGAATGCCTGGAGGCACAAGATTGCCTGCCTTATCCAAGACATACAATTGTGTATTGGCAGTAGGTTTTCCAATGGGCACGCGTGATCCTGAAAAATCCTGCGGTGCGTTCCAGTAACTTACCTCGATGGCAGCTTCAGTAGGTCCGTATAAATTATGCAGGCTTACCTGCGGTAATTTTTGTTGTAAAGTAATTACGTGTTTTGCTTTCAATGCTTCACCGCTGCAGAATACGCGTTGCAATCCGCTGCAATCTCCCGGAACAATGTCTTCCAGGAAGGTTTCCAGCATGGAAGGAACAAAGTGAATATTGGTGATATTGTGTTTCGCGATAGCAGCTTTGAGATAATTACTGTCTCCTTGTTTTCCTGGCTCTGCAAATACAAGTTTTGCGCCGGATATCAATGGCCAGAACAGTTCCCATACCGATACATCAAAACAGAAAGTTGTTTTTTGTAACACTGCATCACTATCAGAAAGCTTATAGTTCGCTTTACCCCATTGCAGCCTGTTCACAACACCTGCATGTTCGTTCATTACACCTTTTGGTGTGCCTGTTGAACCTGAAGTATAAATGACATAAGCAAGATTCTGTGGCTGCAGGTTGTTATCCAGATTCTCTGTTGGCTGCTTAGAAATATCCTTCCAATCCGTATCCGCACAAATTATCTGCCTATCATTTTTCTCAACCAAGCCACGGTATGATGCAGAAGTAATTACAATCTGCGCCGCACTGTCTTCCAGCATATAATCGATCCTTGACTGCGGATAATTTGGATCGATCGGAACATAAGCTCCGTCCGATTTAAGTATGCCGAGTATCGAGACGATCATTTCGAGCGATCTGTCAAGCGACACCGCTACCAGCATCTCTTCCTGTACACCAAAGCTTCTTAAATAATGCGCCAGTTGATTGGCGCGTTCATTGAGCTCTTTATACGTCAGTTCCGATCCTTCGAACGCCACCGCGATCGCATCAGGTGTTGCGTCAACCTGCTCTTCGAACAGCGCGGTTATTGTTTTGTCTGATGGATAGTCAACTGCTGTATTATTAAAGCTATTGAGCAGTTGAATTTCGTTCTCAGAAAGCATCGGAAGTGCCGCAACAGATTGATCTATGCCGGTAACCACAGCCTGCAGCAGGTTCTCATAATGATCGAGCATACGTTCGATCGTTCCTTTATTGTACAGTTCATCCAGGTAAGTGATGCCTAACTGAAGACCTTCGGGTAACTGAACGGCAGTAAGGCTCAGTTCAAACTTCGCCATAATATCTCCTGTGCTTTCAGGGATAAGATCCAATTCTCCCAATTTCAGTTCCTCGCTCTCAGGTAAGTTTTGGAGTATGAACATCGCCTGGAATACGGGCGTGCGACTCATGTCGCGATCAACACCTAATGTCTCTACCACTTTCTCAAACGGTATCTGCTGGTGCTCATAAGCATCGAGC
>JBAVMD010000247.1:0-6748 GCA_049689695.1 Chitinophagaceae bacterium
GGCATGAATGACATCCGGCCTGTTCCGGAGAAAACTGCCCTGGCGGTTGGCCAGTACGGCTTTTATTTCAGCCAGAACAGACAAAGCTATTTCTTCTGCTCCTTCCGCCCCAATATCTAATCCTACCGGGCCGTGAATAGCGTTCCGCTGTTCTTCCGTAATCATAAAACCCTTCTGCTGCAACTCATCCAAAAGACGCTGCAATCTTTTCTTTGGGCCAAGCGTGCCTATGTATCTGCATTTTCTTTGCAGCAATAATTCTAAGAAGGCAAGATCGTAATTGTAATTATGCGTCATGAGCACAACAAAGGTCCTGTCGTCGATATAAATCTTTTCAATAACGTCACCGGGTTTTCCCACGAGCACCTGGTATGCTTTAGGGAAACGTTCTCTATTAGCATGTGTAGCGCGTCCATCAACCACGGTAGTTTGCCAGCCAAGAACAGCAGCCATATTAACCATTGGCATTGCATCGTTACCTGCGCCTGCTAATACAAGAGAAATTGCCGGCTGCAGCAATTCAACGAAGGTAGTGAGCCCATAGTCAGCGTACTCCTGTAACAATGAGGAGGTACCGTTATCAAGCACAGCAATGGCCTCCTGTTTGACCAAAGATGCGAGCTCATGGTCAGTCAGCAGGTCAACTGTAGTCAGCCCGTCAAAAAAGAAACAGGTGCCTGGCTGAGGGCCGTAATAATTTTTTAGCGAGAACAAGGTTACAATAACCGCGGGCCTCCGCTGCAAAATGAATTTTTCCAGCAATGCCACCGGATTATCGGCCTGTGCTGCATTTATGGGCTCAAACAAAATATGCACGATCCCATTGCATCCAAGCTGCACGCCAAATTTCACATCATCTTCATCCAGGGTGTTGTATGTAACCAATTTGTTTTGCTGTTGATGAATGGCCAGCAAGGCTTTTCGTAAAGCATCGCCTTCCAGGCAGCCGCCACTTATAGCGCCTGTTATTTTACCATTATCTTCCACCATCATTCTTGCGCCGGGCTGGCGGTACGAGGAGCCTTCTACATGCACTACAGTGGCAAGGGCAGTCTGCCTGCCTGCATGTTGGGCCTCTTTGAAGGCAGCAATGATATCAGTAATTTCTTTCGTCATGTACTGTAGAGTAACCTAAGCCTGAAATTACCGCTTTCCTGATTTCTTCTTAACTATACACACACCAATCAGGAATATTGGTAGAAAAAACCGGAATTTGTATACCTCCGGAGCCGCGAAAAGCAGGGAACTTAGCATAGCTGCGCCTACAGTTTGTATTGAAAAAGCTGTAACGTCGGGGAACCTGCGCTAACTAAACAATTAAAAAGAAAGTATGAAACAATTATTGGTTTTTATGACGCTGTTCATAACTGTCGGGATAGCTTGCTCATCGCAAAAAAATATTTCTTCCGCAACTGATACCGCTAATTCAGAACAGGAAATAATTAAGCTCTCCAAAGACAAATGGCAATGGATGGCAGACAAGAATGTAGACAAGCTGTCTGCACTCTTCCACGACGAGTCGAAATTTGTTCACATGAGCGGCACCTGGAAAAAGATCGAGGAATTGGATATCATTAAAACCGGGAGAATCTGGTATAAGAAAGCGGATGTTCACGATGTTGCGGTAGAAATGGTTGGCGACAATGCCATCGTGTGGAACCGGATTACGCTTACAGCAGACGTTCGCGGCACTGACGCAGTAACTGAATTTACAGTTACTGAAGTCTATAAAAAACAAGGGAAGGATTGGAAATTGTTAGCCTTGACGTTTAGCAGTGTACGTGACACGCATAAAATTGAACATTAATAATATCAGAGCACTTGAATAGTTCGTAACTTTAAAAGACCACAACAATAAACAGGTTTTCAAAAAATAAATACCCGGAAATGACTGATCAAAAAACTTCCATTAACAGGCGATCATTCCTGAAATCCTCAGCGCTTGCCGGCGGCGGGCTGATGTTAAGTTTTACCTGGCTGTCATCATTCAAGGATAAAACAGGTGCGCCTGACCTTCCCGAACAATGGATTGAAATAAATGGATACATAAAAATCACCCCGGACAATATCATAAAAATACTTAACCCTAATCCGGAGTTCGGGCAAAATGTAATGACCTCTCTTCCCATGATCGTAGCCGAAGAACTGGAGGCAGACTGGCAAAAAGTAGTGGTTGAAATGGGGCCGCACGATAGTGTAAAATTGGGGCCGCAATTTACCGGCGGAAGCAATTCAGTAAGGATGTACTGGAAACCGCTCCGCGAAGCCGGGGCCGCAGCCCGTAATATGCTCCTGCAAGCTGCAGCTGAAACCTGGAAGGTACCTATAGAAGAATTGACGACCAACCTGGGAATTATTGTTCATTCAAAAAGCATGAAGTCGGGGACGTATGGAGAATTTGCATCAAAAGCGGCCGGTATCCCCGTTCCAAAAGGAGTAAAACTAAAAGACGTAAAAACTTTTAATGTAGTACGAAGCTCAAAGAAAAACGTAGAAGGTTTGAAGATCATTTCTGGTAAACCTCTTTTTGGCCTGGATTATAAACAGGAAGGGATGGTGATCGCCATGATTGAACATCCGCCTGCTTTCGGTATGAAACTTAAATCTTTTGATGCAGCTGAATCCCTGAAAATGCCAGGCATCATAGATGTGTTTAGTCAAAAATTATATGAAGATGGTTTTGAGCAGGGAGGTTTTGATACGCGATCCTTTAATGAGCTGCTGGTAGTGGTAGGCAAAACCACCTGGGAAGTAATGAGGGCCCGCAAAAAATTGAAAGTACAATGGGAACCTGCCGGCGATATCAAAGACACTATGGGAGGCAGGGGTGCAAAAAGAGAGGTCATTGTACCGGGAGAGCTTGAGAGTACAGACGCCCAGCTAAAAAAAATGCAGGAGTATGCAGCAAAACCTGCTCAACAATTAAGAAAAGACGGAGACCCTGAAACTGCTTTTAAAAATGCAGCCCAGATAATCGAACGCACTTATAATGCACCGTTCCTGGCACACAACTGCATGGAGCCGATGAATTTCTTCGCCCATGTTACGGATGAAAAAGCTTTAGTGGCCGGACCTTTACAAGCACCTGGCTGGTCAGAACCTACACTTGCAAAACTTTTAAACCTGCCGGTTGACAAGATTGAAATTCAAATGACCCGTATGGGTGGCGGCTTTGGTCGAAGAGCTTACGGACATTATCTCTATGAAGCGGCCCTTATTTCTAAAAAAGTAAAAGCTCCCGTAAAACTTGTATACACCCGTGAAGATGATATGACATACGGCATCTATCGTCCTATGTACACGGCAACCTATAGGGCTGCGCTGGATGCAAATAAAAATTTAATTGGCTTTCACGTAAAAGGCGGCGGCATTCCTGAACATGCCATTCATGCAAACAGGTTTCCTGCGGGAGCCGTTGATAATTACCTTGCCGAAGGCTGGCAGATACCTTCTAACATCACTATAGGAGCATTCAGAGCTCCGCGATCAAATTTCAATGCGGCTGCAGAACAATCCTTCCTGGATGAAGTAGCAGAAGCAATGGGTAAGGACCCGATCGATTTCAGATTGGAACTTTTGAAGCGGGCCAAAGAAAATCCTGTTGGTAAGAATAATGATTACAACGCGGACCGCTATGCGGGCATATTAAATCTGGTAAAGGAAAAATCGGGATGGGGCAAACCGGAAAATAAAAAATACAGCCGGGGAGTTGCCGCTTATTTCTGTCATGCTTCTTATGCGGCTCATGTGGTAGATATGGTAATCAGAGATGGGCAGCCTTATGTTGAAAGAGTATTCAGCGCCATTGATTGTGGAATTGTAATTAATCCTGATGCGGCAACCAATATGGTCCAGGGCGCCGTTGTTGATGGAATAGGAAATGCTTTTTATGGTGGATTAACTCATAAAGATGGGGCAGGGGAACAAAATAATTTTCACAAGTACAGAATTATCCGAATGAATGAAGCGCCTAAAAAGATCGAAGTTCATTTTGTGCAGAATGATATTGATCCAACAGGTTTAGGTGAACCACCTTTTCCGCCCGTGTTTGGAGCAGTTGCCAATGCATTGTACAAAGCTGCCGGCAAACGTCTTTATCAACAGCCGTATGGTCCACAACTCAACGCCCCGCGCGGTTTTTAATTAAATAAAATTCATTATTATATTTTAGCTATGATCACATTAAATATCAATAAGAAAACTTACAACGTAGAAGTTGACCCCGATACTCCTTTGCTTTGGGTGCTTAGAGATACGCTTGATCTTGTTGGAACAAAATACGGCTGCGGCGTGGCGCAATGTGGTGCGTGTGTGGTGCACCTCAATGGTGAAGCTGTTCGTTCCTGCGTAACAAAAGTGAGCCGGGCAGTTGGACAAAAAGTTGTTACGATTGAAGGCCTGGCAGAAAAAAATGATCATCCCTTGCAGAAAGCATGGCTTGAATTGGATGTTCCTCAATGCGGGTATTGTCAATCGGGTCAGATAATGTCTGCTGCAGTGCTTCTTAGAGAAAATAAAAATCCAACTGACGCAGATATTGATGCTGCTATGGCGGGTAACCTTTGCCGTTGCGGAACCTATCTGAGAATTCGCAACGCTATTCAGTTAGCAGCGGAGATACAGCGTAAGGGAGGCAAAAAATAATAGATACAATTTGATACTGTTAATTCATTTATGATGAAGAAATATTCAGAGCGGTTCTTAATGCCTAAAAAGACGATCACAGTTTTAATCATTTTCGTTTCATTTGTTACGTTCATGAGCTTTGGTTTAAAAAATGAATCAACAATCAGCAAGGCGAATAATGTAAGGGTCGATAAGGATAGTGTTGAATCTGTCAGGGCTTTTATGGATGTCTATAAAGTGTTGATGAGCCCTCGTTGTATGAACTGCCATCCTTCCGGCAATGTACCATTACAGGGAGACGATAGTCACCTGCATACTATGTTACCACGCAGGGGTAAAGATGGCAAAGGAGTTTATGCAATGAAATGTTCTAACTGCCATCAGCCAACGAACCTGGAAGGTTTGAACAAGCCTCCTGGCCATCCGGACTGGCACCTGCCTCCGGCAAATATGAAAATGGTTTTCCAGGGAAGAACGCCCAGTCAACTTGCCAGGCAATTAGTGAATCCAAAAACAAACGGCAATAAAACGCTGAAGCAATTGATTGAACATGCTGACGATGGTTTGGTGAAAATTGGCTGGGATATGGGAGAAGGCCGTCCGGCGCCACCAATGAGTCATGAGGAATTTAAAAAAGCATGGATCACATGGATTGAAAAAGGGGCTTTTGCGCCGGCAAAATAACTTATTGAAGGTTTTACAATGAAAGGCGGGGTGGAAAGAGACGTAGTGCATCGTTTCTTCCCGGATTAATATCCGGCAGCAACTTCTTTATTATACTTGTTTTTATACTCCAGTGGCGATAGACCGGTGATCTTTCTAAATACTTCCCGGAAGGCCTTCACGTCTGAGTAACCAACTTCATACATAATTTCGTTAATGGTTTTCCGGGTGCTTTCCAGCGTCTTTTTTGCAGATTCCATTTTTACTCTCTGGGCATATTCTACCGGAGTATTGCCGGTAGCTTTAATAAACCTCCTGTCGAAATTTCTCCGGCCTACTGCAAACTTTGAGCATAGATCTTCCACAGAAATTTTTTCGTCAATACTATTCTCTATATAGGCCTGGGCTTGTTGCACCATGGTATCGCCATGTTGTTTTTGGCCGGTGAATATAGCAAACGCCGACTGACTGTTCCTCTCCAGTTCTATCTGAAACACTTTGGAACAAAATATAGCAGTTTGCCGGTCGTAATATTTTTCAACAAGGTATATTACCAGGTTTAAAAAAGAATAGGCACCGCCATTGGTATAGATACCCTTTTCATCTGTAATAAGTTTATCCGAATGCAGATTCACTTTTGGATACATTTCTTTGAATCTATCCGCGAATGACCAATGTGTGGAGCAGCTTCTGCCGTCCATTATACCTGTAGCTGCCAGAATAAACGCTCCCGAACACATGCTCGCTATTTCTGCCCCGGCCTTGTACTGCCGGTTTATCCAATCGAACATTACCTGCCGGTTAGTTGTGTTTTCACCTGGCATGGCGGATGGAATAATAACAAGGTCGGTTTTTGCAATATCTCTTATATATGCATCAGGCTTTAAAGTCACCAGGTTGTTGATGTATTCTTCTTTTGGCGCGGTGCCTGCCACTGCAACCTTGTATTTTTGTTTGTTGCCTTGTTGTATCCAATAGGCTTCCGCCCTTGAAAATATTTCGACTGAACCAACTATACATGCTATTGTACTGAGATTGCACTGCCCTTCAGGATATAAGAGTGTGATATGCTTCATCCGGAATTTTGAAACAAAGGTATGCATGTAACCTGTCCAAATCAACCCACTATAATGTCTATTTTACCACCCTTGTATCGGAATTATAGATATTAGCTTTGTTATCACATCATTTTAGAACAATACAATTTTAAAACCCAGGTAAGAAAATGAAAAATAAGGATTTCACTACTACGATTCTGGTGGAACAAACACCTGCAGACGCTTATAAGGCTATTTTAAATGTCAGAGCCTGGTGGTCAGGCTTATACGGCGAATCATTTGAAGGAAGTTCAGAAAGACTTGGGGATGAGTTCAGCTTTCTTGCAGGAAGCGGGGCTCATTATACCAAACAAAAGCTGGTAGAACTTGTACCAAACAGAAAAGTGGTTTGGCTTGTAACA
>JBAVMD010000248.1:0-10243 GCA_049689695.1 Chitinophagaceae bacterium
GTACAAGGCCCTCGGTATTTTTATTGTAGCTGGATGTATATAGCTGAACTACTTCTTCACCATCCATTTTACCGGTGTTGGTTACCCTTGCAGTAATGATCACGTTTTGTTCTCTGTCTATAGCAGCAGGTAATGTCAATTGATCATACTGAAAACTTGTGTAGCTCAACCCATGTCCAAATCCATACAAAGGCGTGCCTTTAAAATAGCGGTAGGTGCGGTTCTTCATAGAGTATTCATTAAAGTCAGGAAGGTCGCTATCGCCTTTATAAAAAGTAACAGGCAATCGTCCTGCAGGATTATAATCGCCGAACAGAACGTCTGCAATGGCCGTACCTGCAGATTGCCCGCCATACCATGCATTAAGAATGGCCGGAAGATTTTGCGCTTCCCACGGAACGGCAATGGCGCTGCCCGTCATCATCACAAACACCACTGGTTTGCCGGTTGATTTCAAAGCCTTCAGTAAATCTGTTTGAACTTTTGGCAACAGGATGCTCGTGCGGTCACCGCCGTTAAATCCGGGATAATCCACCCGCATTTCTTCACCTTCCAGTTGCGGTGAAATGCCACCTACAAATACAATAGCGTCTGCATTCTTAACGCGATTGGCCAAAGCTGCAAAATCTGTTTTTACAAATTGCCCGCTTCTTAAACGTACAGAAGCCTTGCCTTCTCCCTGGTAATATTCTACTGCCAGCCTGTATTTTTTACCTTGTTCCGCATTCAGTTTATATGTTTTTGCGCCCCACCGGTTTCTTGACCATGCATTAAGCACTTCCTTTCCATCGATAAAAAATTTATACCCGTCATCAGCATCCAGCTCAAATACGATCTCACCGTTTTTATCAGCAGTAAAATCACTTGAATAACGAACGGAAAAATTATAAGCTTTTAAAGTGTCGGTAACTATTTCACCTTCCTGCCATGCGTGATCGAAGCCTTGCTCCATTCTTTTGGTAATGGGTTCACCCTTCAGTTCCCTGTTAGCGAAATATTCTGCGTAAACCCCTTTCTTTCCCTCCCAGGAATATTGATTGCCCGTGTTGTATTGAAGCAGGGTGTCGTTGGTAAAATTGACTGCTTTTTCATACACTACTTCCACATCGTTGCCCAGTTTGTCTTTTATCCCCTGCAAAGCAGTAACGATCTGTGAAGGGTTGCCATTGTAATTTCCAAGCACTGCAATGGCATTGTCTGCATTGGGGCCTATGACAGCTATTCTTTTTATTTTTTTGCTGAGCGGAAGCGTATTGTTCTGATTTTTTAAAAGAACAATGGACTGCTGCGCCATTTTAAGTGAGTGCGCTTTGTGTGCTGCGCTTTCCAGCACGCTTTCCGGTGTCTGCGCGTATTTTACCATTGAAACCGGATCGAATAATCCCAGCCGGAAACGGATCATGAACAATCTTCTCAGTGAAACATCGATCTGTTGTTCAGTGATCTTTTTTTCCTGCACCGCCTGAACCAGTTTTTTATAAGTAACATTTCCGCAGTCCACATCGGTGCCATGTATCAATGCATCTGCGGCCGCGCTTACTGCATTAGGATGTGTTTTATGAAAATTGAAAAAATCATCCAGCGCGCCGCAATCGGATGTTACGTAACCTGTGAATTTCCATCTTTCACGCAGGATGTCTAACATCAATTCACTATTTCCGCAGCATGGTTTTGTATCAACCGCATTGTAAGCGCACATTACGCCTGCAACGTGTGCATTCACTATGAGTTCTTTGAAAGCAGGCAGGTAAGTATTCCACAGATCATGGTCACTGGGATTTACATTGAATGAATGCCGTGAAGGCTCAGGCCCGCTGTGCACCGCAAAATGCTTGGCGCAGGCAGCAGCCTTTAAATATTTTGGATCATCGCCCTGTAGTCCATGTACAAAAGCTCGCCCGATCATGGCCGTGAGATAAGGATCTTCTCCATAAGTTTCCTGTCCGCGGCCCCAGCGTGGATCACGGAAAATATTGATGTTGGGCGTCCAGTAGGTGAGCCCTATATAACGCTGACCAACCTTGCCATCTTTGATAGATTTATTGTATACTGCTCTTCCTTCCGTTGCAGAATAATCCGCCATCAACTTAATGGAATTTGTATCGAACGTTGCGGCCATGCCAATTGCCTGTGGGTATACCGTTACCCTGTAAGGTGTACGCGCAACGCCGTGAAGCACTTCGTTCCACCAATCGTAAGCGGGTATGCCAAGGCGTTCAATGGCAGGCGTTGAGTTGAGCATTTGCGCCACTTTTTCTTCGAGGGTTAGGCGCGATACAACATCATTGACCCGCGCTTCGAAGGAGAGTTGAGGATTTTGGAAGGGATAGGTTTGCGCAAGGGATGTAATTGTAATGAGTAACAAGAATGTTGTTAATACATTTTTTTTAAAGGACATATTGTAACAATGCATGATTGCGGATTTTGTATTATCTATTTATTGTGCATTCACTGTCATCCCGAACCCCGCAGCAGCTAAAACTTCACCACTTCCCAAAACACTTTCTTCGGCTTCAAATCCTTATCAAACAACAAAGGATAATCCTTTCTTCCTCTCACCGGAAAATTATCCAGCCAACTGTCCCGGTCAGAAATGTTCCAGAACGTTACTCCGGTGATGGCATGCTTATACTTCCTGAACAACCGGAAACACATCTTATACACTTCCAGTTGTTGCTGTTCTTTCTGCGCCGTAAATGCCGTGTTGGCATCCTCCGCTTTTCTGTCGCGTGCGTTGTGCTCTTTAGGATAGATCGAAATATCCATCTCCGTGATCTGCAGCGGTAATCCAAGTTCTGCAAACCTGCTGAGCGTACTGTCTAACTGCCCTTCTGATGGTTCATTAACGGCCCAGTGACCCTGCAGCCCAAGCCCGTGGATGGGAACACCTGCATCTTTCAGGCCTTTCACAAGCCGAAATATTTTCTCTCGTTTTATGGGATCGATCTCGTTGTAATCGTTGTAAAATAGTAAAGCATCAGGATCTGCCTCGCGCGCATATTGAAAAGCTTTGGCGATATATTCTTCACCGCATATCTTATAAAATTCCGAATTGCGGTAATATTCATCATGCTTGTCTGATATAACTTCATTCACTACATCCCAGGCATAAATAATTCCCTTATATCTTTTAACCACGGTGGTAATGTGATCTTTTAACCGCTGCAGCAACACTTCTTTGCTAACCGCCTTGCCCGCACTATCGGTAAAAAACCAACGTGGCGCCTGGGTATGCCAGCAGAGCGTATGCCCGCGCATCTTCAGTCCATTGCGTTTGGCAAATGCTGCAATGGAATCTGCGCCGGTGAAATTGTAGTCTTTTTCTGTAGGATGGATCGGTCCCATCTTCATTGCATTCTCGGCGGTTATGCTGTTGAATTGCTGCAGCACCAATTGCGCTTCATCTGTTTTTAATGATCTTGGTGAAACCGCTACGCCCATCAGAAAATAATCTTTATAATATTCTTTCAATCCTTTGATATCAGCGATCGTTCTGATCTCTATTTTGCTTTTCGATTTTATATAACGGTCTGCAAAGTTTAAAAACGTTGGCCAGTTAGGGCCGGGCGTGTGTCCGCCATTGTGCTGACGATACGAAATGTCTCCATCCATCAAACCTTGTTCAACCTTAGGAAATTCGGTTGTTCCAAGATCTTTTTTGCCAAGTAATTTATAAACAGGTCCGGCGGCAACGCCTGCCATGAACATGCCGCGGGCGTCTACCCATCCATCACCAACATTTCCTGAACTGATGAATACAGGCCGCGGTGCGCACAAGGCAATCAATTCATGCGCATCCACCGGCAGATCATTCCAGGTAAGCGGCCCTGCGTATTTAATAAAATTCCCTGCCATCCAATGATATTCGCCTGAACTGGCTACATTCTCCACGATCTCGCCCGCATTTCTACGATGAAGCTTTACTCCGCCTTCACCGGAAGAAGAAATAAATGCTATGGCAAACCTGGGATCATAAGCCATGGCTACGGCAGTTGCTTTGCCGTAACGTGAATGTCCTTCGATGCCTACCTGCTTTGCATCTACGGCTTTATCTGTTTCAAAATAATCAAGTGCACGGCTTGCGCCCCAGGCCCATGCACGTAGCGATCCCCAGTCGTCCGCTTTGCGCCGCTGCCCTTTGTTCATTAAACCAATGATGCCCTGGGTTAAACCTGCGCCGTTATCGGCCTGAATGCTGGTGGGTATGAGTATCGCATAACCCCAACCTTTAGATAGTATCTGTTGCTGCCAGGTTGGACCTGACGGCGGAGGCCCCTGCGGCCTGAAGCCGGGAGGAAATGCAAAGCTGAATTCCATGATAACAGGAACGGGGCCTGTTGCGTTTGCCGGAGTAGTGAGTGTTAGTTGTATATCAACTTTTACCTGCGGGTATGATGAATTGTCGACGTGCCCGATCAGGCGTTTTGTGATCACAGGAAAATCTCCATTCACATCGTTGAATACTGCAACGGTTTCCCAATTTACTTTGGGCGTATTGGCGGGCATTCTGCCATAAATCTCTTTATCAAAATCTTCCACTATCTCCGGGCGGCGTTTATTCCACCAGGTTTTTGCATCGGTTACTTTTTTGCCGTTCTTTAAAAGCAGCGGATCGGGAAGCGTGGGATAGGGATTTGCTTTTGCTTCATCATAGTTTGCTGCATTCGGCGCTTTCGGATCATTGCCATTAGCGCCGGGGCGAATGGTTGTGATGTTGAGCTGTGACAGCATGTGTTTGTAATCTTCCTCGGTGAGGTTGCGGATGCTGTCGAGCTGCTGGCGGGTGAGTTGGGCCGGCAGGCTTGCAGCTATTACGATGCTGATGAAGAAGAGGAAAGTTTTTTTCATAACAATTTTGTTATTTCAATTTGTTTCATTCGAGGGCAGAGAGGCTTCGCCTTTTTTTGGTCAGGAGAGGCTGTGATTGAAAAAGGCGAAGCCTCTCATTTATCAGTTCTGAATGGCGACGCAGGCAATCCTTCTTTGTTATACAAATTCGCGCCTTCCGGATTGTCTGCCCACGCATAGCGTACATACATAGGTTCGGCGATGCTGTCGGTCCAAACGATCACTTTATCACCTTCAATTTTTGCAGTGGCCCACACAAATTTTTTATCGGCTCCTGCAATCGCAAAGCGCCATAATTCTTCTCCGTCTATCGATATTAATCCACTTCCTACATTGCTGAATGATAGAATGATCTTATTGCCATCAATTTTTGACGATTGATAAATGGGCCCTGAATGAACAAGGTCTTTTTCTCCATATACCAGTTTTCTCGCGGTGAGCGCAAGCCTGAGCCCAACATCTTTTTTGTTATCAGGATGAACATCGTTCCACTCGCCCAGATCGATTGCTACAGCCATGGCCGTATTGGGCACCGATAATGTTTTCAACTGGCCTTCGCGCAGCACAGCCCAGCCGCTTTCAGCCGGCAGGTACTGAACATCCTGGAAGCCCGGCAACTGCACATACAGGAAAGGCAGCTCGCCCTGTTTCCATTGATTGCGCCAATCTGCGATCAATGCAGGAAGCAGTTTTTCATATTCCGATGCATTGCCTGTATTGCTTTCTCCCTGGTACCACAACATGCCTTTGATGCTGTAATTGACGACTGGCGCTACCATCGCATTAAATAAAGATGAAGGCTGGTTTTGAAGAGAAATGCCTGGAGCTGAAGAACGAAATGGTACGAAAGCATCTCCAACTTTGTATTGCCAGTCGCCTTTAAGATCGATCGACTGTCCACCAACTGTTACAGCATAAGGCTTGTCCGGCACAAAACCTCCTTTGCCGAAATTGTTGATCACGCGAACAACAAGAATATTTTTTCCGGGCTTTAACACACCCGCAGGCAATACATATCTTCTCTGAGGATATTGATAAGTGGTGTTACCGGCCAGCACGCCATTCACATATAAAAAATCGGCATCTACAATTCTGCCGAGGTAAACTTTGGCAGGCATGCCCGTCATCGCCGCAGGCACATCTATTTCTTTCCTGTACCAAACAATGCCATCGAGGTCTTTAACACCCTGGTCTTCCCAATAACCGGGGATATTGATATTGTGCCAGCCTTTGGGAATGTAAGTTGTGTCGTACCAGGGTTTATTGCCAGTTAATCCTTTATCGTTGGGTTTAGGACGGCTTGCATTTGCCAGCGATGCAGCCCTGTTCATGCTGTTTACATAAGCAGTGTCTTTATTTTTTTGAATAGTGGCGTTGATGGAAGGAAATGTTTTCAGCCCTTCTTCACTTGTCCATGCTTCGATAGGTGTTCCGCCTACGCTTGCATTGATCAATCCAATAGGTACATGATATTTTTCATAGATGTCTTTCGCAAAAAAATAAGCAACGGCAGAGAATTGCTGCACATCATTGGGATTGGCAGATTTCCAGTAACCACCGGGCAGATCATTGCGCGGGCCCTGAAGGTCTGTCATGGTTGCAATAAAAAAATGCCGTATCTGCGGGTAATTCGCCTGCGCTATTTCATCTGCATATCGTTCGCTGTGCAGTTGCATCTGGTGAACCATGTTCGATTGACCGGAGCAGATCCATACATCGCCAATCAGAATATCTTTCAGCACAATCTGATTGCTTGCATCAATGTTCATGGTATAAGGCCCGCCGGCTTTCATTGGCGGTAACAGTAAAGACCATTTGCCATCTGCATCCCCGGTAGTTTTATATTTTTTGTTGTTGAACCTGATGTTGATCTTTTCGCCGGGAGCCGACCAACCCCATAATTTTATTTTGGCATCGCGCTGCAGCACCATGCTGTCTCGTATTAAGCGCGGCAATTTCACCTGGCTGCTGCCTGAGTAAGCAATTAGCAACAGGGCAATCGCATATAATATTTTAGGAACAAGCTTCATTCTTACCGTTCAATTTTAGTTTCAGGCGGACCGAGATAACTTGGCTTCAATCCTCCAAAATTCATTACCAGTTTTTGCAGCACAACACAGGGGTCTACCGCCCAGAATTTTAAAAGATGCCTGCCCTGCGTTGTTATGCTGTGCGATGAAGTTTTGATGATAATGTTGTTTGCCACCCATTGCTCCCAGGTTCTTACATTGTTGTCTTCTTTATTGATGGAAATGATCTGCGGCTGCTCATCGTCAATAGAAACAGCATATTTCAATCCATCGTTATTAAAAAGATTAAGAGTAGGGGAGAAATAGGCGAGCACCTGTACTTTGCCGGTGTCGTATACATAAACTTCATATTCCAGCCTGGGGCCGATAGGAGGAGTATGCGTGGCACTCGTAACAGGAAAAATGGTTACGCCGCTGCTATTACGGCCGATCTCAGGAATGATCTTCCATTCCAATGTGTTCGCAGCAAAAGCCTGCGTGTAATGTTCTGCATCTATCGAAACATATCCATTTTTTTCATAAAAAAGATTGCCATCTCCTATCCGGGGTATCAGTGACAAGGCGGTAACGTCGCTATCAGGATATATTTCTCCTTTCACACTTGTTGCAGAATCTTTTTGAACGTACCTGAGCTCCGGCATTGCATTTACCAGCGGCTGCTGCCAGTTTGTATAGCCAATGTGTGTCTGGTCCATCATGTGATTCCACTTGCCGCCGTTTATCTTGTGATAGTCTGCGGTCATGGCAGAATCAAGATTATACAAGCGCTTTACGGTGTAGGCATCACCGTTGGCTGCGGCATCCTGGAGTTTTGCATGGTTGTGATTGTGCGCTACCCAGCGATAAAGATCGTTCAGGTTATGGCTTGCCTTCACCGGGAATTCCACCAGTTGATAAAACGCATTATGATATTCTTTGGGCAGGCGCGATTTAACGGCATCTGTTACGCTTGCCAACAGGCGAAATTCACCATCAACAACCCAGTCCCATTCCCTGTAAAACTTTCTGTAATCGTCTGTGAGTGCGTAAGTAGATGGAGAAAGCAACTCCGGCTTCCTGCGGCTGTTGTACTGGGTATATTTTTGCAGGATGTATCCTATCTCTCCGGTGTATTTTTCATCAAATTGCTGTGCGGCCCATTGCCTGTGATATGCAGGGATATCTTCCACTTTTATTTTCTCCGGATTCCAGGCATAATCAAGAAAAAAAGAAATGGGTAATTCCATTGGTTTGATATCGCCTACATTAACTATCCATATTTCCCTGGCCCCGTATTCCCATGCCAGGTGCATCTGCTCCCATACTCTTGAAATATTATTGGTGTTGATCCATTTGTAATTGCGCGGACCGCCTACATAATCGAAATGGTAATAGATGCCGTAACCGCCTTTTCGTTTTGGTTCATTTAGTTTAGGCAGGCGCCTGATGTTGCCCCAGTTGTCATCGCACAGCAAAAGCGTTACATCATCCGGTACACGCATTCCTTTATCATAATAATCCTGCACTTCTTTGTACAATGCCCAGAGCTGCGGCGTTTCAGAAGCTGCTTTGCCGCTTACTTCTTCTATGATGTTGCGCTGGTCTTTCACGATCCTTTCCAGCAAGGCAGTGGCTGTTTCTCTCGTCATGGGCTCATCTCCATCACCGCGCATGCCAACACTTACTATTTTTTCAGTTTTAGCTGCACGCGTTAGTCCGCCGCGCCAGAACTCTTTGAGCTTTGTTTCATTGCTGTCGTAATTCCATTTGCCCCGGCCATATCTTCTCCATTCATCGTGTGCACGCATCAGCGGCTCGTGATGAGAGGTGCCTATCACAATCCCGAAATCGTCAGCGGCTTTTATGTTGAGGGGATCATCGTCATAAAATGCATTACCCCACATGGCAGGCCAGAGGTAATTGCTTTTGAGGCGAAGCATCAATTCAAAAACTTTTTCATACAGCTGATGATTGAAGCCGCCGAATTTTTCTTTCGTCCAGCCACTTAAAGCAGGCGCTTCATCATTGATAAAAATGCCGCGATATTTTACAGCGGGCGCATCGCTGGTGAGAAGATCTTTTCTTGCATACAAAGCCGGTTTTTTAGGTACAGGAACATCTGCCCACCAGTACCAGGGAGAAACACCCATTTGCTTTGAAAGCTCAAACACTCCGTAAGCAGTTCCGCGCCTGTCGCTGCCCGCTATCACCAATGCCTGCTCAATGCCGGTAAAAGGTTTCTGCACTAGCTGTACGCTGTAAGCTTCCCATTTTTTATTGATGGAAGCGGGATCGATCTTTCGCTTTTTCACAAGCTCCTTTATCAGCGATGATCCTTCCAATGTACCGATGACGATAATGTATTTTGCAGTGCGCGGAATTTTATTGGTTATGACTGGTTGAACACTTGTTACCGCTTTAATATCCTGCTGAAGAAATGCTGCCGCCTTTTTTACCAGTACAGGTTCATTTGCATCAACATAAATAAGGGCTGATTGTTGCTGCTCAACAATTGCAAATGCGCCAGCTTGTTTTTTATCACTTATCCATTTCTGGGCATACAACGGCATGCACCACATCAGGAAAATGATTATCGCAACATATCTGGCTGCCTGCATTGGTACTGTTTGTTATTTTAAAATCCAATTGAATTGCCACCATCCACCGGCAATATTACCCCGGTGATGTATTTTGATGCATCCGTGGCAAGGAACACGGCCGCATCACCTATATCTGACGGCAGTCCCAATTCACCCATCGGTGTTCTTCCCATTGCCTTTGCTTTTCTTTCAGGATCGTTGTTCAATGCTTTTGCCGACATATCGGTTGCAATAAAACCAGGCGCTATACAATTCACCCGGATGCCTTGCGGTGAAAGCTCAACTGCCATAGCTCTCGTCATGCCTTCAATAGCCGACTTGGAAGCGGTGTAAGCAATTACTTTAGGAATGCCGTATTGTGAGGCCATGGAACTGATGTTGATGATGCTGCCCCTTGTTTTCTTTTCGAGCATACATTTTACTACTTCACGGGAAAGTGCAAAAGCAGCAGTTACATTGGTAAGGATTATTTTTTGAAAATCTTCGTTGGTGACCTCAGTAAATTCTTTCTTCATATTTATGCCTGCGTTGTTCACCAGCACATCTATGCTTCCGTATTTATTAATGATGTCTTCAACAAAGCCGGGTATGGAATTAAGATCGGTAAGGTCTACCGGCATTGTTTCACACAGTTCTCCTAAGTTTTTCTTAGCGGCTGCAAGTTTTTGCTCATCGCGGCCCGCTATAATGGTACGGATGTTATTCTGAACAAATTTTTCCGCTATGGCAAGACCTATTCCTGAACCACCTCCTGTTACAATTGCAATTTTCTGATCCGGCATATTT
>JBAVMD010000249.1:0-1705 GCA_049689695.1 Chitinophagaceae bacterium
GCAATAGGAAGTGTTGATATGAGTAAAAATTCTGCGCAGGTTTTTGAAACTGCTGCCATTGCTACTAAAGGAACCCAGGCAGGCACCTATTATGGATCGGTTCAGTGGGGATGGAAAACAGATGCTGCCGGCACGCACAGTAAAATAGATTTTAAAGTGATATCAGAAGGAGCGCCAAGCTCCACCTTCTTTAAAGCAGCGCAGATATGGAACGCTGCTAAATCTTCTACAGGCGCAGACACGGTAGATTTGCCCATTGTAGATGTAAAACTAATCAGCAATCCTGCCGGAGTTGACCTGGGGCCGGGGCCAACTTTGACTCATATTCCTGCGGGCACAAGGGTTCGCGAATTACCGGTGTTTGTTTCTATGATCGAAACAATGATAGAAGTGGTGGACGGACCTTTCATTGGACAATCGGGAGCGGTAAACAACAGTGATCTTTCCGATGAGCGTTCATGACCTCTATAAAAAAAGATAAATGAATATATCCGACCTCGAAAAAATATTACTGGATGCAGGCTTTCCAAAGCTTTTCATGTACGGCGAACGCAGCCTGTCAGGTGAAATATGGAACGATCAGAAAAATGAAGACCTCCTTAAAAAACTGCTTGCCTCAGATACAGCATCTGATCACGCAAGATTTTTAGCTGCAGAAGTGCTTAGAGTGCATGGCGCATTTTTTAACGAACCGGGCGCAGGCAAGCTTGCTGAAATATATGCCGGTGCATTAAAAAACACCAGCGAAGGATCAGGCAACCCGTACCAGTTAAGCGGAAATTTATGGGGTTTTTTATACGAGTCAGACGATGCAGGGCCTCTTGGAGAACAGTTGATAAATTCCGGAAAAGCAGCTATTCCCGTATTAATAAATTTATTGAACGATGATAATCCTGTTCTGTACGAAGGAAGCCAGGAAGCAACACTGGGCAACGAATATCAATACCGCATAAAAGATTTCGCTGCGTTTTATATTTCAAAAATTAAAAACATACCGGTTAAGTTTTATCAGGATATAAATGACAGGGATAAAGAGATCGAACGTTTGAAGAATATTATGATCAATACATGAAAGCAGAAGTAATAACACATTAATGCCAGAGGCCAGTACTACCATAGCAAAAGCAGAAAAAAGTGCGCAGAATGAGCAATCATGTTGTTCATCGCAGCAAAAGCGCAGGTCTTTTTTTGCGCCTGTTGTGCAGCCCAAGCTCACGGTGAACCAGCCCAATGATGCGTATGAGCAGGAAGCTGATTCCATGGCAGACAGCATCATGCGCGAACCTGCACCTCAGTCTTTCTTCACGCCTGCATCAGACGGCATACAGCGCGTAAAGCATTCCATTCAGTGTAAATGCGATCATTGCCAGGAAGAAGAAAAAAAGGAAAAACTACAACGCAAACCGATCGTTCAGGCAAAAAGCGATGCAGCTCCCACCGTAAGCGACTCCCTCGCATCTTCCATCGAAAGCACCAGGGGCAATGGTTCGCCCATGGATAAGTCTACCCAGTCTTTCATGGAAAACCGTTTAGGATCTGATTTCAGCTCTGTAAATATCCATACCGGCGGCCAGGCAGCAAAAATGAGCAGCGAGATCAATGCGAAAGCATTTACCACCGGCAACGATATTTACTTTAACCAGGGACAATATCAACCGCAAAGTTCTTCAGGCAAACATTTGCTGGCGCACGAACTTACACACGT
>JBAVMD010000250.1:0-6492 GCA_049689695.1 Chitinophagaceae bacterium
TTTATACGTCATTCACACCCAAAGAACCTTAAACTTCAAACTTTAAACCTTAAACCAACTACCATTTGGAAAACTCCCCCCGTAACCGGATATTTGCAGTCCTTATTCCCTTCAGGAATACTGGTCCCGTAGTTCAATGGATAGAATAGAAGTTTCCTAAACTTTAGATACAGGTTCGATTCCTGTCGGGACTACCTGAGAGGAAGATAGCGCAAAAACGTTTTCTTCCTTTTTTTCTTGTCCTTTGAAACCCGCATCCACACTGCGTATCTTTTGGATCAATTCATTTTCGCGGGTGGTTCGATATGTAAAACCATCAAAAGTGATTTTCTCGGGGAAGATCGAACCAAGTAGTTGCCGCTTTCGAGAAATACTAGCGCTCTTATACTCGGCGATGCCATTAATTAAGTTGTTGGTTGCTGCGGCAATTAGTTCTCCGATTTTTGCTTCTCTGTCCGGAAGATTTTCAAGTTTTGTTTCGAGTATATTTATTTCCCTGGCGCAAGTTTCCTTTATGCTCTTGAAATCACTCACATCGATAGTTCCATCCGAAATCATCATACGAGCATTATGAAGTCTTTCGCTCATTATCGAAATCTGCTTCATAATTTGCCTTCTCTCCGAATCGTTACTAGCAGAATCTGACCGATACTTTTCAGTGAGAACAGCAACGAGTAAGCTAGGTGACTTAATGGGAGTGTACTCCTCCAACTTCTTCTCAAACAGGGTATTGGCGTTATCAGCCCTGAATCTTGCGCCACATTTACTAGTGCAGTGATAATAATAGTGCTTTTGTCCACTTCTAGCTTTTGACGCGCTACCGGTAAGCGTTCGCCCACAACGAGGGCAGAGCAGAAAACCTCGTAACGGTAAATTCTCCGGGGTTTCCAAAGTCGTGCCCCTGCTCTGTCTTTTTTTGCCATCCAGTATATCCTGCACGTCATAAAAAAGTTCTGCTGAAATTAGTGGCTCGTGAAGACCTTGAACAATGGATGCCTTTTCCTCCTTATACGCAGGTATAAGTATTTTACCGCAATAGACGGGGTTTCTTATAAGATACCAAAAGTTCGATCGACTGCATTTTAAGCCCTTTTTGTTTGCAAATTGCCTGATCTGGTCAGGTGCGAACACTTTCTTTGCTATTTCTTCAAACACCCACTGAATAAGTGAAGCTTGTGGTTCTTTCGGCGCAATTCGTTTCCGCTTTTGCTCGTCAAGGATATTTTTATAGCCGAGCGGGGCGCTTACAACCCACCGGCCTTCTTTTCTTGCTCTCCGCATTCCGGATAGTACATTAAGCGCTCTGCGGCGATTCTCGACCTCCGGGATAGATAGGTAAACGGCGAGCATTAATCTGTTTTCGGGAACGGAAAGATCAAGCTCTTGCTCTGCTGCCTGTGGAACTACGCCAAGTTTGTAAAGTGTATCAATCATTTGGTAAGAAGCGCTTGTATCACGACTGAACCGATCCCAACGAGTGAACAGGATGAGATTTATTTTACCTGGTGATTTCTTTAAGTTTAAGAGTAGCTTGTTCCAATGGGGGCGATTGAATGTTTTAGCCGAATGATCTTCGATAATAACGTTACGTATGGCTATGTCTCTAACAGAGCAATAGCTTCTAAGCAATTCCTCTTGACTGCGAAGGCTGTAGCCTTTTTCAGCCTGCTCGTCTGTACTGACCCTGACATACAGGTCGGCTATCTTCTTCATTTTGGAGAAAGTTTGTTACAATTATATCAGCCCAATTTAGGTAAACTCTCAAGATTGCACCTGCCTCATCGAGTGTTGTGTCAATACCATCCTTCCTTAATAATTCCTGTGCCCCTGTAGGTGTTATCACTGCTTGCTTCTTAATAGTATGAAAGAAAGGTGTTTCCTTTAATTCAATAGCTGAATAAAAAGTATACAGGGATTGTAGAGTACCAAAGTAGAACTCAAATTTACAATACAATTTACTTAAACTGAAAAACTCCAGCTTTGGTTTTTCCACAAAATACCGTTTAAACACGGTTGGAAATGCTCACGAGGAGGGCTAACTTATGAAGCCAAATTAATACCACGTGAGGTTTCAATTATTTGTTCTAATGCTGCTTGTATCCTGCGCGGCCTATAAGAAAGTAGACTTAGCCTCAATTTCTATAGGCATGAGTAAACAGGAGGTAATAAAAACCATAGGCAAAAAGCCGGACAATGTTATTGGCGCTAAGGAGTACGACGGAGGTGTAGTGGAGGTAATTCAGTATTCAAGATATGAACCCATGAGTGGAACAGTGAGTGAAAGATACTGGCTTTACTTCTGGAACAACACTCTGAAGCAATGGGGTCGCCCAGGTGATTGGCACAAAGAGGCCGACAAGGTGTATGAATTACGCGTGAAATAACACAAAATGATTTTGGGATAATTCCTGGCGCAAGTGCACATATCCCCTACACCTAAGCCTGGGCCATAATACGGGTTAGCCGCTTTATTCGTGCCTCGGGCAACTGAATCAATATATGTTTAAAAAATCGATGGCGATGGACAACCAAAAGGCTGAAAAAGACAGATTAAGTAAAGAAATGGAACAGCTAGGCGGTGAATGGGCTGCCCGTATTAACCAAATGAGGAAGCTTCTGAAGGAGAGCAGAGAAAATAATTTACCTACCGTGGATTCAGATCAAATCAAGAAGCTAATAGAGGATTGCGATATTTATCGAGATAGGCACAACGAACTATACGATCAGTATAGAAAGTTATTTCCCCCTTACGCTTGATGTCACGATGAGACTAGGCACACTCCCCTAATTAAGATCAATTCTTTTTATCCTGTCTATTAAGTATTTGCATTTAAGTTTTACGATCCCCGTGTAATTGCATTGTCCTGTCGGTATCGAGAACCTGTCCACAACATCGACACACAAGCCGGTAACGAAAGCCCAAAAGCCTATGTGATAATTAGCCAAGCATTCCCCATCCACCATTAAGCAATCGTAGGAGAATCCGGGAATCGTCCTTTCAACTTCTCCTAGTTGAGTTAGGAGGTCATGGTCTATTGCCTTGGCCGCGTTTGCGCGTTGGATCGGATCATCGCTAGCAAGCAGAGATTCGTGGTGCTCATTGAAGTATGTGTCGATGCAATACCTACCGTATATCTTTAGGATACCTGCTTCAGTTGACTCCGGAACAGAGGTTAATCCATCGATGGTAAAAACCAAAAGTTCCTCCGGAATGCCGAGATCTTCTGCTGCCTTCGTCCATTCCTTCGCTGTAATATTATTGTTCATGTAGTCAATTTGATTGTTAATTTTATCCCCGCCCGGCATTACCCATCAATGGTTCTGCTTTACATGGAGGGCTTTGCTCCTATCTAGTTATTACATGTCTGTGCTATAAAAAATAGCTATTTTGGAATTGTCACTCCTTGGAAAAGCATTAACCATCTCCACAACTTTTTAAGACCTCAAAAAAAATAAGCAAAGTGATTTCAAAAAATTTCCCGGCCCTTTTCAAATCAAATTCTGCGGCGCTCTTTCTGCTTATGCAGAAGGCTATGTTGGCGGCTAGTATTCATTTCAGTATCCAAAGCAATCAAAGCACGCGCGTAATGGTATAAATAAAATAACCCCCGACCTCGGAGGCATTAACCTAAATAGAATTATTATAATTATGGGTTTATTTTTCCATTCGCTTTTTCATATTGCTCTACATATTTTGTAATTGCATCTATATAAACAAGAGAGTTATTATTTCTCATTTCTCTATATGCAATATACCTAACCTTGTTGAGCAAACCCTCCGGGATTATAAAGCTCACCGTTTCCTTCCCTTCTTTTAAGGGCAGTTTCTTATTTACACTCTTTGCCATAATTTAATTGTTGTTAACTACAACAAATCTAACTAAATCACAATAAATAATATAATTATATTATCATATTATAGTACAATAACATAATATTAACAATATAATATTGTATTATACTCATATTATATTATATATTCGCTGAGAGCTTTGAAAATTTAATTCACTTACTCTTAAAACAATTATTATGCTACAGTTATTATGCATCAACCTTGGCAAGCTAGATCAAGCCACAAACCAGCCGCTTTACCTATCATTTCTTGAGCTTGGCCACATGTACGATGGTAAGCTTGTTGAGTCCAATGACATTCACGGAAACCCGGATAAGGCTTATAAGGTTAACGGTATCGACTATGATGTTCGAAGGTTCCTGCCTATCGAAAAAATCCCCGTTGATGCAAGAGAACTTATGTGTGCCGATGCCGATTACGTTACAACAAGTTTAGAATGCTCATTAAGCTAAGCGGTAGCCCATACACGGCTCTTTGTCGGGGTACTTGGAATAGTAAGGCCAAGTATACCGTAAGGCGCAAAAGAGCCGTATTGCCTTGTGGCGATGGCTCTCCAGAACATGCTGACTATATACTAGTTGGCGACATCCCTATCCGGCTACCAGAGGGCGATGTAAATAAATGCTTATCAGATTTAAGAATGGAGGTGAGCAGAGGTTCAGCATGTACCAAATGTCAAGAGAAAAATAATTGCCCCTTCCGCAAATACGCAAGTGAGGTTCGGGAACAGGTTTGCCCATTCCTGTATCTGCATCTAATCTACAGTACTGACCCTGTTATTGTAACTCTTATTAAGAAAAAACCCCGTCCCGGTTGCACCCAGGTCGAGGCTTAGTCAAACGTATTGTTTAACACTCTAAAGCAAAGTTATATGAAAACATCGTGTTCCTTATGCAAAAAATCGGATTGCCCGGCTTCAAAATTTCCCGAACATCAGCACATTAACGAGTGCCCGAATGACATGACCCTGATCCACAATAGAACTTTTGGCGATTGCAATAAATGCGTAAAGAACGGGCGGGATTGCTTTCTAGCTGATAGTAGCCGCGCCTGCCGCAACGTGGCTTGTATGTGGCTTAATGGTCAACTACCATTTAGCGATGTGAGTATAGAGGTAAAGCAAAAGAAGGGACGATATGCAAAGTTGCAAATATCTCGATCATATGTGGATTTAGTTGGAGGTATTCACCTGCGCAGATAGATCAGCATTATTACGTGCAATTGCCAGCTTTACACAAGCTGGCTTTTTTATTTGCGGGAATAGCAACTATTTGCGGTATTCTGCAACAGATTGTACGGGTACAAATTCAATAAGTGAAGGCTTGGTGATATGAAGCACTTGGAACACGATAAACATCATTTGTTTGCAACAAAAAACATAACGGTTGAGATGTGCTCACAACGCGGATAACTTTGGGGAGCGGAGAAAAACAAATTCGCGATTTAGAATAATGTACGATTGTCTAATCCTGCATAAACATGCAAATTATACTTTGGATTTGATTTTGAATTCTGGATGGTCAACCGGAATTCCCCTCATCATTGATTCTATTTCCTCTCTCTTATAAAACCCTGATGCGGTCTTATAAATTCGATACTCGCGCAGCTTCTGAAACAATGTGCTCTGCGCGTACCCGCAAAAAATCATTGCTTCCTGGAATCTTAAATAGGGTTTAAATGGAATCAGCAAAATTTGCTCTTTCGTCAGCTCTGGTTTTGACTTTCTCGTTTTCATGCAGCAATATATATTCAAATTTGAGCAGGCAACAAGCTGTCAATATAATACTTACCCACATACAATCCGGTTACCGGAACAGAATAGATATTGATTTACATTCTATTGTGCATTGCATTCGCCAATCGTTAGCCAGATTATTTATTTTCTGGATAAAATTAACCTTGCCTTGCTGACTTTGGTAACTGTAATTAGCCTTAACCATTAGCCCATTCACCCTATGAATGGAAGTAATGAAATAATATGATCTGTCTGAATTAAAATCGACACCCACCCGGTCAAGAGTATCGCGTTTGCCCAGGCCACCCGGTTCGCTAAAGGTGGGGTGGATTCCGTCGCTGCTTAAGCATGTCACATGTTTTTAAAGTCCGCCCCATCTCTCCTATTCAACAAGCGCATCAGATCTTCAATTTAATTTCCGGTATGGCCTCGCCCTGCATCCACTTCTCAACTTCTTCCCTTAAGTAGTAGCCCCCGGATGTTCTTTTTATACCATTAAGTTTAAACTGGGTTCGCAAATGGCTCTCTGACGCATCGCAAAAAATCATGACCTCGGAAAAGGTTAGATACTTTTTGTATGGAATTATAACGGCCTTCATCACTGCGAGATCATGGATAGCTTTTTTTAGGCGCTGTGCTTTTCGAAGTTCTTTCGCTGAATCCATCTTGACTAGTTTTCATCAAAGGTATAAGGCTGCAAAAGAAACCAATTCGCGGTCATGTAAAATTCGTCCGGCAAATAAAAGGCGAATAGGTAAGTACATTCATTTGGCGGTTCGGTTCCTATCAAGGGCACGCGTCAAGTCGGGTAAGGCCGGTCATCCATTACCTTATGATTTCCTTCACGCGTTAGTGTTTAACTAAAGAATTTTTTGCTAATGAGTTGATTTGCAAAACAGACGTT
>JBAVMD010000251.1:0-5732 GCA_049689695.1 Chitinophagaceae bacterium
AAACATCAGCAATAACAGGCCGACCGGTAGTTATAGATTTGGCAGCCATTAAAAGTGTATCCTTTACTTTCTCATTCCTGATACTGAGCTGATAAACGCTGTCGGTATTTTCAATGAAAGCGCGAAAATTGGCCATGATGGCTTCCATATCTTCCTTAATACTTCCTGCACGCTGGTAAGCGGCTAATTTTTTAAAAGGAAGACCGGATGAAGGGAGTTCGCATTGCCATACAACCGCTATGGAATCTGTTTGTACCGGTAAAATAGAAATAGTGCTGGCTATGGTATCCTTACCAGCCAGTATATATACAATAATTGGATTGGAAGATTGTGGAATTGCTTTATAGATGTACGATGGATTGCTTTTTGTATTCCATCTCTGCCAGTTGCCGGGATCAGACAAAAACCTGGCGGCGCCTTTTTCCGTACTTCGTACCATTACGGGTTTGGATACAACAAGGGTTGATGGGATGAAAATATAAATACCCGCAATCAACAGGAAAATAAAGAGCGCAAGGATCAGTAACCATTTTTTCATTGTTCCTTTTTAAATCTTATCGACTGCTTAAACAATTTTTGCAAAATAGCGAATAAAGCTTCAAATTGGTGTTTACACGGTATCAACCTTAAACCTATCGTATGAAAGTGGTGCAAACCTTTCGGCCCGAAGCTGAAAGTCATCTTTCTGCTATGAAAGGCGGCTGGCTTTCGGCCGAATATCATTGGATGGCATGGGCATTAAGCTGCCTGCGGCTCCGGAAGTATTTTGAGTCAGTTGAACTGGTAACCAGTGAAGCCGGCAAACAACTGCTGATTGATACCCTGGAACTTCCCTACACAAACGTATCTACAGCGCTGGAAAATAAACTGCAGGACTACCCGCCGCAGTTATGGTCGCTCGCAAAAATATTCACCTACAGCATTCAACAGGAGCCCTTCATTCATTTTGATGGAGATGTTTTTTTGTGGGATAGGCCGGACAGGTCCTGGCAGCATGCTGATTTAATTGCGCAGAACCTTGAGCTCAACCTGTTCTTCTACAGGGAAACATTGAATGATATTAAGCAGCACTTCAGCTATATCCCGGAATGCCTAAGCAATGCGCAACAGGCAGACAATATCCTGGCAAGCAATACAGGCATATTTGGTGGAAAGAATATTGCATTCATACGGCGATACGCAGCAGAAGCATTCAGTTTTGTAGACAATAACCTGCAGCATATCCATAAAACAAAAGCAGGTAACCTGAATTTCATTTTCGAGCAACTGCTATTGCATTGTCTTGCGGAAAAAGCGCAACTGAAAATTAATTATGTTATTCCCGATATTGTTGACAATCCTTTGTACCAGCAATTCGTTCGGTTTGAAGATATACCCTATATTAAAATGATCCATCCGGTTGGCGGTTTTAAACGCGACCAGTTTGTGTGCAACCATCTTGCAAAGCGATTAAGAAAAGAATACCCTGAGTATTATTACAGGATACTAAGTTTTTGCAAAAAAAATGCTGTTCCTGTGCAAGGCAGGATATATAATTTCATCCACGTTGATGGTACAGATATTAACAGTGACGATTCTGCGATTATTGAGCAGGTGAAATCAGATCAATTTATAAGGACCCGGGCCTGCATAAAATACATTCGAACGCTCAACAATCTTCCGGTTGATGAACAGGAGAATGAAAATACCATTGATGAATTCATCAATACAATAACCGATCCTTTGCAGAAAGAATTTTTATCGGAGATATTTAAGCTGGAACAGGAAAAAGTATTTTGTTATGATATGCTTCCAAACGCGCGCAATGCTGCGGATAAATATCTCAAGGCAAAGAGCAGGTACGAAGCTGCAACTGGTTTGTTTGAGGCCACAGATAAAAATGTATGGAATATGCAGGTGGAAATTTCTCCGGAAACAAAGCGGGTAGAACTTGGATGGAAATGGCAATACACTTACCCCGCGGAGGTAGATGCCATGATCAAAGCACAGTTTGATGCAGAGCCCTCACTCTGGCAGGTGGCTTTGGTACAGGATGTTATAAGGCTTTCTGTTGAAGAATATTATCTTGACCAGTTAGATATGATCATTGTGGAAAGCATTGGCTCAGGAACAACCATAAAGCAAGTAGCTGAAGCTGCAGCTCAATATTTTGAACCAAAAGAAATACAGGAGGAGCCCGCTTCGTTCAATAAACTTATCATCGATTCTGTTCGCAGGCTCAGCTATGCAGGAGTACTCAGGATAAATTAAATTTTTTCTGCATGCTTAAAAATCTTAAATTAGGTAGCTGACAATTTTTGTTACACTTAAACTTTTTTCTATGAACGAGAAACTCCACAAACTCGGACGGCTGAACCTTGGCCGTGAGTTATCCAGAAGCGAACAGAAGAAAATTTTAGGGGGATTAACACTGCTCTGTTCAGACGGTTCTTATTTCACTGGCTTTGGTGGTAACTGTGCTGAACAAAGAGGCTATTGTTCTGCAACCGGTCACGGTACCTGTGTTGCTTGCAATGGCACATCACCTTGTTGATGCTTTTGTTATTTAGTCCGTAAAATTTAACCAGGTTGTTTTACACTGTTCCAGAAGTGATGCCATAAACTTTTGGAAGGAGCAGATGTTTGTGCCTGGCCATTCGTTGTAACAGGATATTCAATGAAGTGGCTTAGGACTATTGCTGAAAATACTATGATCAAAAGCAGCACATTTCCCCTGCGGATGATCCAGTGCGGCCGGTGCGCGATCACTTCACGAATTTCAGTGGTCAGTACCTGGTCACGTTGCAGTTTTATATCATTTGGCTCAGGCATAACTACTCTCCTAATTCCAATTGGTTTTTTACAAGGGTATAATATTCTCCCTTTAGTTTTATCAATTGCTGGTGCGTTCCTTTTTCTACGATCTCTCCTTTATGCAGCACCACAATCTGATCGGCGCGCTTTACGGTACTGAGGCGATGCGCAACGATCACAACTGTTCTGTGCTCAAAAAATGCTTCCAGGTTGCGCAGTATTACACTTTCATTATTTGCATCCAGGCTGTTGGTGGCTTCATCAAAGAAAATAAAATCAGGATCTCTGTATACTGCGCGTGCAATTAAAATTCTTTGCCGCTGCCCCATGCTGGTGCCCAATCCTTCAATACCGATCATGGTATTAAATCCGGAAGGAAGCCCGTCGACAAACTCGCCGATGTTGGCTACACGAATAGCATTGTTCAATCTTTCAACGTCTGTTTTATCAACACCGATGGCTATGTTACCAGCGATGGTATCGGAAAAAATAAAACTGTCCTGCATGACAACCCCACAGTGGCTGCGCCATGTTTTATGGCTGATTGCAGAAAGCTTAATCAATTCGTCATCATTCCGTACCACTATTTGCCCCGTGCCAGGTTCATAAAATTTCAGGAACAGTTTCAGCAGCGTGGTTTTACCGCTTCCACTCACGCCTACAATAGCAGTTGTTTTGCCAACAGGAATTTCCAGGTTGATATTTTTCAGCACAGGTTCATTACCCGCACCAGGATAAGTGAATGATACATTTTCAAAAACAATAGCAGGTGCTTCAATGTCTGATGAAGCCAATGCCTGTTGATTATTTGGATAATTTTCTACAGGAGCACGTGCGCCCATCAACCGTTTGCTTAAAGCCGGAGGTAACTGATGTAAAAAAGATTGACTTGCCGGCTCTTCATCTTTCATTTCGTGAATTTCATTTAGCCGGTCCATGCTGATGCGCGCATTCTGCCAGCTTTGCACAAAGCTGATCATCTGTTCTACGGGGCTGTTAAGCTGTCCCACTATGTATTGAATAGCGAGCATGGCACCTAAGGTCATTTCCCCATCGATCACTGCTTTTGCCGAAAGGAAAGTAATCAGTATATTTTTTCCTTCATTGATAAAAAAAGCGCCGGCTTGCTGCCATTGGTTCAATGCAAGCGATCGCCTGCCCAGCTTGAACATCAGGGCTTGTAATTGCTCCCATTTCCATCGTACAGGCTTCTCGCATCCATGCAGTTTTATTTCCTGCATGCCTTGCACCAGTTGAATAACGGTGCCCTGCTCCATGGACGATACTTCAAATTTTTTGTAATCCAGCGTTCTTCTTTTTTTCTGAAACAGCAAAACCCATACGGCATACAGAATGCCCGCCACCGCGAACGCGGTAAATATGTTGATGTTATAGATAAACAGTACCACAGAAAATACCAGCAGGTTGATGATAGAGAAGAATACGTTTAGCAAGGTGCCGGTAAGAAAAGACTCGATCCTGCTGTGATCATTCATTCGCTGAAGGATATCGCCTGTTTTTTTGCTATCGAAAAACGATACGGGCAATTTCATCAGCTTGATCAGGAAATCAGTGAGGATAGACAGGTTGATGCGTGTGCTGATGTGCAGCAATATCCAGCTGCGTACAAACTCTACTACCAACCGGCCCGCCATGAGGGCCAGTTGCGCCAGCAGCACCAGGTAAATGAAATGGATATTGCGTGTTTTTATTCCGGTATCAACAATGCTTTGCGTAAGAAATGGAAGAATGAATTGCAGTATGCTGGCCACTGCCAGCCCAATGAACAGTTGAATCACCAGTTCCCTGTAAGGCTTAACATAGTTGATGATATTCCTGAAGGCAATGCCGGTGGTTTTGCTTTTAGGAAGTGCATTTTTCTTTTTGTAGAAATCGGGGGCGGGTTCCAGCAGCAGCGCAATACCCTCATCCTCTCCCTTGATCTTGTCGCTTACCCAGTGTTTCCTGAATTCTTCGGGGGAATAATCTATGAGGCCACGTGCAGGATCTGCTACAGAAAGCGTTCGCCTGCCAGCTTTATACAAAACCACAAAATGATATTGGTCCCAGTGCAGTATGGCCGGCAGCCTTGCTTCTTTTATAAGTGACTGATAATTGAGCTTGGTGGCAATGGACCTGAAGCCGATGTTTTCGGCAGCTTCACTGATGCCCAGCAGACTTACGCCTTCACGGGCTATCTGCGAAGCTTCGCGCAGGTATTGAAGGGATATATCCTGCCCATAGTGCCTGGCCACCATGCGCAAACAGGCTGGCCCGCAATCCATAGAATCGGTTTGCTTATAAAATACAAAACGCATTTTTATGTTGTTAACCACCAGCAGAGCCTACCAATAAAACACGTTCGTGTGATGAAGTGTTGCGGGCTTTTTGTAACTTCCATTAGCCCCGGGCAACAATAATTTAAAGAAAATTCCTGAGGCAAAAAATTGTTTTTGTAATTGACGAGCCATGGGCCTTATCCTTGATCATCTTCCTTTCAGGAGTTCTGTTGCATTGCATGCAGATGAGAACAATATATTGCAGGCCGCTGCAGATGTTTTGAAATTCTACAAGGTTAAGGTATCACGCACCCAACTGATAGCCGAGTTGAAAAGCCATCCTCATTATCCTTCTCTTCTTTGCCTGGGTGATGTTTTAAAGCAATATAATATTGACAGTCTTAGCTTGCAGGTAGCTCCTGATGATCTCGTTAAAATCGAAGAGCCATTTGTGAGTTTTCTGAGTTTAAAAGAAGAGTTGTTGTTTGTAAAACCAGATAGGCAGGGCAATGTAACATATCAACCCCGTGGTAAACCGGTTGTGCATGAATCATTGAATGAGTTTGCTAAAAAATATGTCGGTGTGTTGCTCTTGCCGGAGCCAATGATTGATGAAGCAGGTCAGCAGATACATACGCGGCAAGGAGAAAGAGGTAAAAC
>JBAVMD010000252.1:0-8019 GCA_049689695.1 Chitinophagaceae bacterium
GGAATGGAAAGATCCAGAAATAGTATTGCACAAGCAGGGGCGACTTAGCCGAGAATTTTCTCACGATGAGCGGCTCGAAAATTATTCCCGCTACGGTAGTAAGAATAAAACCTATGAACGCAAGCACCAGCGCCAGTGCCAGCAGGTCGTTCTCTTTATCCTTCAAATGATCTTTGTAATAAGGGTAGAATTTATACACTACCGCTACCAATCCAAAACTCGCAAAACCATACAGGAAATTACCCGTTACAATGAACACCCTTGTCAATCCATACTGCTCCAGGGTAAACGACGCATCCAGTACACCCTGCTGCGTAAACAGGTAGGTATTGATGGCGCCAAAAACAAATCCGGCATAAATAAGCAGGGTTGAAATAATGCTCTGCTTTCGGATGGTGCTCATTGGTTATTTGAAGGGGTTAGTCCCTGATGTATTTTCCCGGTGGCACAATTTTACGATTCTCTATCCACCTGATATAATAGCTTCGGTTAAGGATGTTCGGTAGCTGATCTGGATCAGTTACTGTTTTCAGATCGGTAACAATGTATTTCCATTCTTCATCTACCGGCGTTATCAGTTGGTAAGAGCCTTTGGTAAGCTGTACTTTTACCGGCATATTAAAGCCTTTTACGCAATCGATCCAACGGAAATACAAACGCATGCGACTTTTATTCTTTTCATCAGCAATAAAATAATATTCCAGCGCAGGTATCTGCGTAGTACGCAGGTATTGATCGAATATCTTTGAAAGGTCCTTCTTGGATTTTTTGCTCATGTATTCTTCCACCTGCTTCGAAGTAACGGTCTGGTGGTAGAAATCTTTGTTTAACCCTCTTAGTATCTGCCGGAAAGTTTCATCATTATCTATCACCTGGCGGGCATTGTGCAGCGCATTGGAACCTTTGTAGTACATATCTCCGCTGCCTTCCTGGTTTACACCGTAGTGCCCTATGATGGGTATGTCGTTCTCGATATTCTTGCGGATACCGGAAATATAATCAGTTCCTGCATCCTTGCCATATTCGCATTCCGTAAACAAAGTTTCTGAATAATTGGTGAAGCCTTCATGTACCCACATGTCTGCAATATCATTGGTAGTGATGTTGTTCGCAAACCACTCATGTCCGCTTTCGTGGATGATTATAAAATCCCATTTCTTTCCCCAACCGCTACCCGAAAGGTCCTGACCCAGGTAACCATTCTGGTATTTATTGCCATAAGCAACAGCGCTTTGGTGCTCCATGCCCAGGTGTGGCGACTCCACCAGCTTGAAGCCGTCTTCGTAAAAAGGATAGGGCCCAAACCAATTCTCGAAACACTTCAGCATTTTGGCTGCCTGCGCAAATTGGGTCTTTGCTTTTTCGAGGTTGTAATCAAGCACCCAGTAATCACAATCCAACTTGCCTTTTTCACCGGGGTAGTCTTCGTGCCAGGTAACATATTTACCAATGTATGGAACGATGTTATAATTATTGATAGGATTGGTCACAGCCCAGGTATATGTAGCGGTGCCATCGTTATTGGTCTTTTTATCTTTCAACCTTCCGTTAGCAACAGCTACCAATGAATCTGCTACGGTCATGCTTATGGATGCGCCCTTATCCGGCTCATCGCTCTGATGATCTTTGCAGGGATACCAAACGCTTGCACCCAAACCCTGGCAGGCAACACTCATCCACGGACGGCCTTTTTCATCTTTTCGCCAGATCCACCCGCCATCCCATGGGGGGCGCCTAGCCTCTGTTGGCTTGCCTTCAAAATTTACAGTGATGCTTTGCTCTTCATTTTTGCTTTTTCCCAGGGCAGATGGAAAATCCAGATAATATACATTACCGTCGCGGGTAAAAGGCACAGCATTGCCATTCCATGAAACTGATTTTATTTCCATCGGTTGCTGCAGGTCCAGCTGCATTCTTTTTCCTTCTTTCAGCACAACAAACCTTATCTCATTAACGCCCATGATGGTTTTTTTTGCGTAATCAGGCGTAACCTGGATGTTGTATTGAACCACATCCCACCATGCGCGCTCAGGTGTAATGGTTCCTCTGAGTGTGTCCTGTCGTGTAAAAGCTTTCTTCTGATTAAGTGGTTGAGCGAGAGAAACAGTCGCAATGCACAAGATAGAAGGTACAAGGAACAAAATGGAGCGGATGACAATTAACTGCTTTTTTCCCACGGTTGGTGTATTTTGAAGCTCTAAATTTAAGGCTATTCTGATAACATGATGTGTAAAATTGATAGTTGGTTGCTTTTCTCCCTGCTATCCCGATGGCTATCGGGGCTGTGTCTTCTTTTATCTGCTGCTGGTATATTTTCTTTAGCAGCATGCGGAGAAAAGAAAGACAATAACAAGCAGGTGTTCCGCTACAATGCAGATACCGGCATTCCCACACTCGACCCGGCCTTTGCAAAGAACCAATCCATTATTTGGCCTGTGCATCAACTGTACAATACCCTGGTGGAAACTGACAGTAAGCTGAATATCGTTCCTTCATTGGCTTACCGCTGGGATGTTTCAGAAGACCGCCTCACTTATATCTTTCATTTGCGCAACGATGTTTTCTTTCACGATAATGAAGCTTTCCCGCAAGCCAAAGGACGAAAAATGACGGCGCATGATGTGGTGTATAGCTACAACCGCATCACCGATGCCGCTACTGCCAGCAGCGGAGCATGGATATTCAATAACCGCATCGATTCTGCAGATGCGTTCCGCGCTTTGAACGATTCTACTTTTCAGCTAAAATTATTGCGGCCGTTCAATCCCATACTTGGTTTGATCAGCATGCAATATTGCTCCGTTGTTCCCAGGGAAGTAGTGGAGAAATATGGAAAAGATTTCCGAAACCATCCCTGCGGAACAGGCCCTTTCAAATTCAAGAGCTGGGAAGAAAGCCAGGCATTGATACTGCTGAAGAACGAAAACTATTTTGAAAAAGATGAACAGGGACAATCTCTCCCTTACTTGGATGCAATAAAGATCAGTTTTTACGATAGCAAGGCCACCGAATTTTTATTGTTCCAGCAGGAACAACTGGATTTTGTGAACGATATCGATGCATCGTTCAAAGATGAAGTGCTTACGCGAAAAGGAGAGTTGCGTAAAGACTGGATAGGTAAGATCAGGCTTTCGAAACATCCTTACCTGAATACGGAATACCTCGGCATTTTGGTGGATAGGGAAAATGAAATGGTAAAGAATTCTCCGCTGGCATTGCAAAAAGTACGAGCAGCTATCAATTATGGTTTCGACAGGCGGAAGATGATGATGTATTTACGCAACTCCATCGGCATACCGGCAGAAAGTGGTTTTGTGCCGGCAGGACTTCCTTCTTTCGATTCATCCATTGTAAAAGGATATCATTTTAATCCCCAACGTTCGAGGCAATTGCTGTCAGAAGCCGGGTATCCGGATGGACGCGGATTGCCTGCCATAAAATTGCTGACCATCCCTATTTATGCCGACCTCGCAAGCTTCATTGCAAAAGAACTGGAAGATGTTGGAATAAAGATCCAGGTGGAATCTGTTCAAAAAAGTTTCCTGCTGGAGCAAACGGCAAAATCAACTGCTGCTTTCTTTCGGGGAAGTTGGATAGCAGATTATCCTGATGCAGAGAATTACTTGAGCTGTTTTTATTCGAAGAACCCATCACCGCCAAATTACACGCGTTATCGCAATGCGCAATTTGATGCATTGTACGAAAGATCGCTGATTGAACAGGATTATGAAACACGATTGTCGCTTTACCGGCAGATGGATCAGATCATTATTAATGATGCGCCTGTTGTGCCTTTGTGGTATGATGAGGTGATCAGGCTTGTGCACCCGTCTATTACCGGCTTTGAGCCGAATGGGTTGAATTTGTTGGAGCTGAGGAGAGTGAGGAAAGGGTAGTAAGGTTTGATTAAAATTAAAGCAAGGGAACGCGGATAATCAGGATTTGTTAGGATTTATTAAGATTAATTGCTGCAATTACTTAACCGCTCAAAATTTCATGAACAAATCCTAATCAATCCTAACAGACCCTAATAATCCGCGTTCCCCCCACCCACCCAAGAACACATAGCAAATAATAAAACACCATGAAAAAAATCCTACTACTGCTTATCCTTGCCAGCGAAACACTATCTGCACAAACTAAAAACCCCCTCAGAGTCGGCATTGCCGGACTAACCCACACGCACGTTCACTGGCTCTTAGGCCGGCCAGACAGAGGCGATGTGCAGGTTGTAGGCATCGCTGAGCCTAACAAAGACCTTGCGCAACGCTATTCAACCCAGCATGGCTACAGTATGAACTTAGTGTATAACTCCCTCGAAGAAATGATCGCGAAAACAAAGCCAGAAGCTGTTGTTGCATTCGGAACTATCTATGATCATTTGAAAGTTGTACAAATATGCGCACCGCTCGGCATTCATGTAATGGTTGAAAAACCTTTAGCTGTTAGTCTTGAACATGCAAACAAAATGAAAGCGCTGGCCGACAAGCATAAGATATTCCTGCTTACCAATTATGAAACCACCTGGTATGCCACCAATCATCAGGCATATAAAATGGTGCATGAAGAAAAAGCTATAGGTGACCTGCGTAAGATGGTGGTACACGACGGACATGCCGGACCAAAAGAAATTGGCGTGAACAAAGAATTCCTTGATTGGTTAACCGATCCTGTGCAAAACGGGGGAGGGGCCATCACAGATTTTGGCTGCTACGGCGCAAATCTTATTACCTGGCTAACTCAGGGAAAAAAACCTGTATCGGTTTTTGCGGTTACACAACAGATTAAACCTGATATTTATCCCAAAGTGGATGACGAAGCCACCATTGTTCTTGAATATCCAACCATGCAAGGAATTATTCAGGCATCATGGAACTGGCCATTTAATAGAAAGGACATGGAGATTTACGGCAAGACTGGGTATGTAATCACTGATAATCGGTCTGAGATGCGAATACGTCTTGAGAATAATAAAACAGAACGGAAGGAAACGTTGAAAGAAAGAACTGCTCCTTATGATGATCCATTTGCTTTTTTTGCAGCTGTTATTCGAAATGCGATCACGCCTTCAAAATATGATCTGTCTTCGCTGGAAAATAATATGATCGTTGTGGAAATATTGGAAGCGGCAAAGGAGAGTGCAAAGACTGGGAAGGTTGTAAAGCTTAAGTAGAATAAGCGAATTTGAAAATACCTCAATGTGAAAATGGCTCAATGAAGAATATTCATTGAGCCATTTGCTATTTTAAATTGTTGTTTTCTTGTTCCTTGTCTCTTGTACCTTGTTCCTTACAGTCCTACTGTTGTACACCCTGCATTCCACCCTGAATTCCTTCCTGCTCGCCTTTCAGATTCTTTCTTTTGAACAAAGTAGCATCAAACTTACCAAACCTCCAGCTGAAGTTCAACCGCAATATCTGCGCATCGCGCCTGCGGAATGCATCCTGTACAAAGAAGATGGATTCTGAGTGAACATCGCTTCTTCTCGTTCTGAACACGTCGTTCATACTAAGCGAGAGCGAGGCCCTGCGCTCTTTCATGAATTCATAACGCACTGCAACATCAACACCATAATTCGGACGGATATATCCCTGTGAAGTTGATTGAGACTGGCCGAAGAAACCTCCGCCGCCGCCAAATCCACCACCACGACCGCCACCGCTTCCGCCAGGAGGCAAAATGGTTTTGGAAGTATAATCACCCGTTAACTGGATCGTAATATTGTGCGGCAGTTTAAAGTTGTTATTAATCTTACCAAAGAAGCTGTACAAACGTTCCTGCTCTGTGATCTTTGGATCATCGATATTAATCTTTGATGAGAACAAATTCAGGTTCGTATTCAGTTCCCACCATTTTGTAAGCGTGTTCCTTACAGTAATTTCCAATCCGTATACATTGCTTGAGTTGGCGTTGATAAAACTGTTCAGAATGCGCCTCTTGCCTGCCAGTAAAGTATCGTACGCGTAACGAGTGATCAGGTCAGTAGTATTCTTATAATAAGCGCTGACCAGCAGGCTGTTGTTGCCCTTAAACAATTTCTGGTAAGATGCTTCCAGTGAATTGGTGAATTCAGGCTTCAGATCAGGATTACCCTGGCTGAGGTTGAGTGAATCACTGTAATCGATAAAAGGAAACAACTGGAAGAAATTCGGCCTGTTGATCCTGCGCGTATAATTCAATTGCAGTTCCTGGTCTTTCTTCAGCTTCTGTGAAAGAAATACGCTTGGGAAAAGACTGATAGGGAAACTGTTGCTGAAAGATGTAGTGGAATCTTTACCGGAGAATTTCCTGATAAGGTCTCCTTCATATTCCGAGCTTTCTAAACGCAACCCCACCTGATAACCAAAATTCTTATACAGGTTCGAATACGAGCCGTATGCTGCGTATACTCTCTCCCTGTTTGTGTAAACAGAAGAAAGAGAATCGATGGCCCTGAAAGCTCCGTCAGGGAACCTGATGCTCAGGATATTCCTGCTGTCTACGTTGCGAATGCTGGCTCTTGCCCCGGTTTCGAACTTAGATTTTTCGCCAAGCGGATTGGTGAAGTCAGTTTGTAAAGTAACAAACTGGTTCTTTCCGCCTCCGTCCTGCAACTGGGTAAAATTGCCCAGGAGCGGACCACCTTCAAATTCATAAGTGTTCGATAACAGCGTATTGAAATTATTGTTTCGGCTCCTGTTGTAGTTCACATCTGCCGTCCATTCTTTTCCAGCTTTAGGGAAGTTGTGCTTAAAGCTCACCATTCCACCCAAATTGCGGAACTCGCTTTCTGAATTGGAAAGGCGCTGAGAAAGTGTATCGGCTTTCGAACTGCCTACACGATTATAAAAAAGATCTGTTTGTGTAAATGGCTCGAACTTGCCGCGCACTGTTACACCAGAGAAAGTGATCGTATTGCGATTGTCTATAAAATAATCGAAACCAAGTCTTGCAAAAGCAAACTGTCCTATGCTTTCGTTGCGATCTTCCTGGTAGCTGGTGGTAAAAGGATTTGTATTGAATGTAACGCGGTCTGTAGTACCGGTTGCTATTGACTTACGCTGGTTAAAATTCGTATTGGCAAATACATTTATTTTTCCCTGACGAACGTTGATATCGCCGCCAAGATTTACCCTGGCGCGGGAATCGATGCCTGCGCGCAGGTTACCATTGTAACCAGCTTTACGGTTTTTCTTTAAAACAATATTCAATATACCTGCAGTACCGCCAGACGCATCAAACTTAGCTGATGGATTGGTGATGATCTCGATGCTTGAAATAGCATCTGCAGGAATTTGTTCCAGCGTGAGGGTAGAAGGGCGGCCATCCACAAATATCTGCGGCGCATTGTTGCGCAGCGTAACGTTACCATCAATATCAACTGAAACTGAAGGCACCTGGCGCATTACATCTACCGCTGTTCCGCCAACAGAAGAAATGTTCCTTTCCACGTTGAACACCTTTCTGTCTACGCCTAATTGTATAAGCGACTTGGTTCCTGAAACAGTCACCTGCTCAAGCACCTGCGCATCGGCTTCCATTTTAATATTGCCGAGGTCTTTGTCGATAGCAGATAATGCCTGGCTCATATCGCCGTTTGCGGGACGCGTAAGCTGGAAAGCTACTTTCTGCTCAACCTGTTTATAGCCGATTGCAGTAAATACAATTTTTGCATTACCAAAAAGTGGCAGGTTTTCCAGTGCAAAATCCCCGTTATTGCGGGTGAACATGCCCGAAAGCACAGTGTCCCTTCTTTGTTTGGTAGCTGAATCGAGTTTAGTGCCGATGAATTGAACAGAAACACCTTCGATGCCTTTATTGTTTTTTGAATCTACTATTTTGCCATACACACGGCCGATGTTCATATTCTGTCCGCCGCCGGGCCTGCCTCCGCCCATGGGCATTTGTGCATTGGAAATAAGAACGGTCAGCGCGCAAAAGAGCGAGAGTAATAATTTTCTCATGATACCTGTTTGAAAAAAGTGGTGCAAAGTTGAAACATTAAATGAATTAATCTGCTTTTAAATGGATGAATGGTGC
>JBAVMD010000253.1:0-6216 GCA_049689695.1 Chitinophagaceae bacterium
TGCCATCATCGGGGCTGCCGCCAGTAGAAGCAAATTCCCATTTAGAATTGATCATTAAAATTCGAATTTAAGTTTGCCTGATTTTGATGAGCTTGAAAAAGACATTTCTAACAGCCGAACCTGTTCCTTGATCGCTCTCAGCATTTTATTTATATCGTCTTGTGTGTATTCGTAAGTAGCCTTATTTGCACATTTTGAGAGACTTTCTAAATTTTCCAGAACCTTTTGTACACGTCTGGATGCCACGGTTCTAAACCGCTCTTTTTTGATATTTGACGATGATTTTGCCATATATTTCCTGTTTCTTCTGATAAAATTGGGTATATAAACCTACGAATAAATTGAATAATATATTTCAATTTATATTGTTTTATTTATTCCAATATATTTTTAAACATCTTTTGATATGAAATTCAATGCTTTAATGGAATGTCAATTGAGTATATAAGAAGCATTATTTTATGAAAAAGCGTCAAGACTCACTAAAAATTTATATTGCTAAGTGTACCCAGCTTTTTTGAAGACTTGGACATGATATTATGGGATTATGCATATCTAGTATATGCTGGAGATTTATGTTTATAATGTCTCAAAGACATTTCTTATATGATAATTCCGCCTTAGAAGTTTACAAACGTATGTTTTTTAAAGCGGTAACAATGTGGATGAGATCACACGAATTTTGCTTTGCATTCAAATGGCTACATATATCACGATTATGATTTTAGTTATGCTGAAGAAGTAGATGATTTTTTGTATAAAGTTGCCAAGAGCGAAGTTGTTGCAGCGTGTTCCGAGTTCATTAATTAATCCGGGAGTATCAAAAAAATGACGACGGCTGCGAATAGGCAGGTAATATGCCTTCTGCTACATATTCTTCCTATACTGCCCGCCCATCTCATACAATGCATGCGTAATCGTCTCAGCGAACAGTACTTCACCGTCCATCAGCCCTGCAAACAGGTTAACGTTGATGGCAACATCTGTAAACGCTTCAGCATTTCAGCAGGGCAGGATTAGTTGCGCTTGTGGAATGCTTTGATGCTGCTATCTGGATTCGTGCTGAGAATTGCATGCAGGCAATAAGGTGTGAAGGAAGATAAACCTAACAGCCTAAGCAGTGATTTGACGTGTTTGCTTACTTCTTCTTATTTGTCTTGACCGAGCGTGAAGACGCTTGCTTACGAGCAGAATTTGATTTAGTTGAAGTCTGTGTTTGTTTTGTCCGTGGTCCGGCTTCCATTATTACGCGGCGGGTAGTAGTAGTTTTATTGACAGGCGTAACTATAACGTCTTCGCCGCTCGAAAAATTAAATTGTTTGCGTGCGCTTGCTGTGGAACGACCTTTTAAACCATCAGGCACCTCATTATCATCATCAATTTCGCCTAGGCCAACCTGGTTTGCACGGGACAATTTTTCCATCGCACCTTTGTCGCGTGGGTCGTAATGAAACGGAGGCTCACTCACTGTGAACTTTATCGCTTGCTCTTTATCGTCCTTTTTCATCGAATATTTTTTTCTACATATTCCTCCTATACTGCCCGCCCACCTCATACAACGCATGCGTAATCTGTCCCAGCGAACAATACTTCACCGTTTCCATCAGCTCTGCAAAGAGATTTCCATTAGCAATGGCAACATCCTGTAAACGCTTCAGCATTTCAGCGGATCGGGATTCGTTGCGTTTGTGGAATGCTTTCAGGTTGCTGATCTGCTGCTCCTTTTCTTCTTTGGTGCTGCGGATCACTTCATTGGGCAGAATGGTGGGAGAACCTTTCTTATTGAGGAAGGTGTTCACGCCTATCAATGGCAGCTCGCCCGTATGCTTCTGGGTTTCGTAGTAAAGGCTTTCTTCCTGGATCTTATTGCGCTGGTACATGCGTTCCATGGCGCCGAGTACGCCACCGCGCTCGGTAAGGCGGTCGAACTCCGTCATCACAGCTTCTTCTACCAGGTCAGTCATTTCTTCTATGATGAATGAGCCCTGGATGAAGTTCTCCGTTTTGGCGCTGCCCAGCTCGCGGTTGATGATGAGCTGAATGGCCATTGCACGGCGAACGCTTTCTTCAGTAGGCGTGGTGATGGCCTCATCGTAAGCGTTGGTGTGAAGCGAGTTGCAGTTATCGTATATGGCATACAGCGCCTGCAGCGTGGTGCGGATGTCATTAAAGTCGATTTCCTGCGCATGCAGACTGCGGCCACTGGTTTGAATATGGTATTTCAGCTTTTGCGACCGGCCATTGCCATTGTATTTATACTTCATCGCCTTGGCCCAGATGCGGCGCGCAACGCGACCGATCACACTGTATTCAGGGTCCATGCCATTGCTGAAGAAGAAAGAAAGGTTGGGCGCAAAATCATCAATGTGCATGCCGCGGCTCAAATAATATTCCACGTAAGTGAAACCATTGGAGAGCGTGAACGCCAGTTGCGTAATGGGATTGGCCCCAGCTTCTGCAATGTGATATCCGCTGATGGATACGCTGTAAAAATTGCGCACCTTATGGTTGATGAAATATTCCTGCACATCGCCCATCAGCTTCAGCGCAAATTCAGTAGAAAATATGCAGGTGTTCTGCGCCTGGTCTTCTTTTAAAATATCTGCCTGCACCGTGCCGCGCACTTGCGAGAGTGCATCGGACTTGATCTTATCGTACACTTCTTTCGGCAAAACTTCATCACCGCTCATTCCCAGCAATTGCAATCCCAATCCATTATTGCCATCGGGCAACCGCTCCGGAGATGAAGGATTATAATATCCCGGCTTCTGGTATTTATTAAACTTGTCTGCCAACTTCCCACTCACCACTCCCATCTCCCCACTCGCCTCCAAATGCTTCTCACACTGCTGATCGATCGCCGCGTTCATAAAGAACGCCAGTATGATCGGCGCAGGCCCATTGATGGTCATGCTTACCGATGTTTTTGGATCACAGAGATCGAACCCGCTGTATAATTTCTTTGCATCATCAACCGTGGCAATGCTCACGCCTGAGTTGCCGATCTTTCCATAGATGTCAGGACGCACAGCGGGATCTTCACCATAGAGTGTAACGCTGTCGAACGCGGTGGACAATCGTTTTGCCGGCTGGTCGAGCGACACATAATGGAATCGTTTGTTAGTACGCTCCGGCCCGCCTTCACCCGCAAACATCCTGGTTGGATCTTCCTCCACACGCTTCAATGGAAATACACCGGAGGTGTAAGGGAATTTGCCGGGAAAGTTTTCCTGGAGTCGCCATAGCAATATATCGCCCCAGTCTTTGAAACGGGGGACGGCGATCTTGGGGATTTTGGTATGAGATAAAGATTCAGTGTATAGAGGTTGTTTGATGATCTTACCGCGAACGTCGTATTCGAAGAATTCTTTTTTATAGAGGGATTTGGTGGATTCCCATTCGTCGATGAGTTTTTTGCAGAGGGGGTAGAATTTGGATTCGAGACGTGCAATGGCCTCCCCTATCCCGATAGCTATCGGGACCCCTCGGCCCTCCTTCGGCAAGCCTTCGGCGGGCGATGTGGAGGGGACTTTAGTCCCCGCCTCTTTGAGAGTGTTCATAGCACCATGCAACTGGTACAACTTCGACGCGATTTCTGCTTGTTCGTTGGCGAGTTGGTTGTATTTGCGGACTTCGTCTGAGATTTCAGAGAGGTAGCGGACGCGTTTGGGTGGGATGATGAGGGATTTCATTGTTTCGGAAGTGTCCTGGCCGTTGGTTGGCGGTAGGACGCTGGCTCCGAAACTTGCACCCGTTTTCTTTTCTATTACGTGAACGAGTTTTTCAAATAGTTTGTTTACACCAGGATCGTTGAATTGCGCAGCGATGGTACCTATCACGGGGATCTCATCTTCTTTGGCTGTCCATAAGGCGTGGTTGCGTTTGTATTGCTTGCGCACATCAGCCAATGCATCGAGCGCGCCGGCCTTATCGAATTTGTTGATGGCGATTACGTCTGCATAGTCCAGCATGTTGATCTTTTCGAGCTGGGAGGCTGCGCCGTATTCAGGCGTCATTACATACAGGCTTACATCGCAATAATCTAATATGGATGCATCGCTTTGTCCAACGCCGGCAGATTCAAGTATGATGAAATCGAAGCCAGCATCTTTGGTGATGTCGATGGCTTCCTCAACATGACTGCTCAGCGCCTTATCGCTTTCGCGGGTGGCGAGGGAGCGCATGTAAGCACGTGGGTTGGAAATGGAGTTCATACGAATTCTATCTCCTAATAATGCTCCGCCGGTTTTTTTCTTGGAAGGGTCTACGGATATGACGGCAATGGTTTTATCGGTGTAGTTGTTCAGGAAGCGGCGAACGATTTCGTCGGTGACACTACTTTTGCCGGCTCCGCCGGTGCCGGTGATGCCGAGAACTACGGGCGGGGCTTCCCCGTGACGGGCCTCCCCCCGACCCCCTCCAGTGGAGGGGGAGTGGGATACAGCGTAAGTGTTATTCTGAGTTCGTTTTTCTGGAAGAGATTGGAGGGTTTCGTGAATTTTTTTAATTACATGGTCTCCCTCATAGAGAATTTCGTCATTGGTAAATCTTAGCACATCAAATCCTAATATGTTCAATGCTTTGGTTCGTTCAGCATCACTTATTTTCATTTCAGGAAGCTGGTGGTAGTTGCCATCAACTTCAATGACCAATCCTCTCTTCAGGCATACAAAATCTGCGATGAACTGACCGATGACATGCTGCCTTCTGAATTTATATCCTTCCTGTTTGTTTCTCAATTTATCCCATAACAACTCCTCAGCCATGGTTGGCTGCCTTCTATTCTCCACCATAAATTCCTTCAGCTTCTTATATAAAAGCGGATCTGCATTGAAGTGATTTACCGTTACAGACTCACCATCAAAATTGTGCGTGATCCCATTCTCGGCCAGTGTAATTGCACGAGCGATCCTTCTAATATCTTTCTTCTCACCCAAGGGCATCTTCCCATTCCACTTGTTTGGTGCCCGCCAATAATCAGCGGGACTGCCAACTCCTCCCCCACTGGGGGAGGCCGGGAGGGGGCCGGAGGCCGACGCCGGTTGAGAGCCACATTTACTCAACAAATCCTCTATCATCCCCTCCAATCCTAACTTCCTTCCATCATCCGGACTATATATCCTCGTAATCCCATATTGATGCAGCTCACGGATTTCTTCGGGGAGTATGGTACCGCCACCACCGCCAAAGATCCTGATATGGCCGCAGCCCGCTTCGTCGAGCAGGTCTTTCATGTATTTGAAAAACTCTACGTGACCGCCCTGGTAGCTGGTAATGGCAATGCCCTGCGCGTCTTCTTCAATAGCGCATTCCACGATCTCCGCAACGGAGCGGTTATGGCCGAGGTGAATGATCTCAGCGCCCTTGCTCTGCAAGATGCGACGCATGATATTAATGGCGGCATCGTGCCCATCGAACAAACTGGCCGCGGTAACAATACGAATCTTCTGATTTTGAATAGGTGCCATCAAACTAACAATTGTTAGCAAATGTACTATAAAATGCAGCAGGCAATACAGTGCAGCTATCAAATCCGCCTATGGCAGGCTTTGCTATTTGCCCAGCATGTCTTTCATCTTACCCATTACAGATCCTTCGCCTGAAAAAAGTCCTTTAAGGTCCTGCAGGTCTACGTCTGAATCGCCATCAGTATCCAGCTTGCCCTTGAATTTCTGAAGCACGCCCTGCAGGTCGAAACCTGAAGTTTTGCCCCCGCTCAACTGGTTGAAGATATCCTGGATGTTGAAGGAATTATCGTTAGGATCAGCAGTTTTTTGTGCAAGCTGGTTCAATACATTCGGAACAAGACTACCGGCAACACCAGAAGCCTGTTGCGGGTCCATGCCAAATGATTCTCCCAGCCTGGCCGTAAGATTACCGGTAGCCTGCTGAACCACGGGATTATTGTTATCAACTCTTCCCTTTGCGAACATGTCCATCAGACCACCTACATTGCCTCCCGCTAAAGCGCTCTTGAGTGTGTCGAGGATGGAGTTACTGGTTTCTTTTACCGCTTCATCATTCCTTGCGTTGGGAATGGCGGGATTATTAATAATAGATTCGCCCGCATTCTGACGGATTAGGTCAACAAGATTGTCTAACATAGTGTTTGTTTTAATGATGATAACGTAAAATAATAATCCACGGTTCGGGAACTGAAAACAGGGGGAGTCGTTAAAATTAATAAATTGTCCGTTCAATCACAGAACTATGTTC
>JBAVMD010000254.1:0-3637 GCA_049689695.1 Chitinophagaceae bacterium
CCCGATCACTACTACGTCTGTCAGGCTGCTGGCTGCAGTTTGCAATACTTCGTTTATTTCCGAACCGGTAACAACGATCTCCCTGGCCTCATAACCCACTGAAGTAACAACAAGCGTGCTGCCAACAGGAGCGTCTATAGTAAAACGTCCTGCGGCATCTGTAACTACCGTTTTATCACCGCCTTTCAGGGCGACTGAAGCAGCTATAACGGGCTCGCCTGATGCGTTGCGCAAAGTTCCCCTGATAGTTTGCTGCGCCCATGAATTGAGGCTGAACAATAATGCAAGGCACGCGAGCGGCCAAATCCTAAGCAGTCGTTTCTTTTTCATATTGCAGTTTGTATTAAAAAAAATCATTGATAATTATTCGTGCTCCATTCTTTTAATTGATCTTTTCAAGTCTTCATTTACTTCGCAAACTGGAATCTCTGAAAATGAGTACGGGCTCTAAAACAGTCTTTGGAGGGACTATTTTATAAAATGAATCGGTGCGCAATAATTCGAAAAACAAATGGGCGGCTGACTCTCCCATTTTTACTGTTTGCTGATCCACGGTTGATAAAGAGGGGGTGATGTATTCGCTGAATGCTTCATTTGCGAATCCTATGATGGCTATTTCCTGAGGTATTTTAATATGTTTTTCTTTCAGCAATTGCATGGCGCCTAAAGCGGTAAAATCTTCCACGGCAAATACGCCATCAGGTTTTACGGGTGTGTTCAGCAATTGTTCCATACAGGTTTTGCCGGATTCAATGGTCACATTGCCATAAACGATCAGTTCCGGAATCACACGCAATCCATTTGCCTTTAGTGCATCTTTATAACCGCGCAGCCTGTCTTTAAAAATCTTTATATGCGATTGCCCCCCGATGTGGGCAATGCGCCTGCAGCCTTGCTGCACCAGGTGTTCGGTGGCTTTATAAGCGCCTTTATAATCATCCACCACAACGGACGGCACGCCCAACTCATCATCGGCCCTGTCGAATAGCACCAGTGGGGTACCGCGTTTTTTTATTTCAAGAAAGTGATCGTATTGTGTAGTGCTTTTTGCAATGGAGCCCATGATGCCGTCAACACGCGCACGAAGAAAAGTCTCCACTCCTTTTATTTCCTGCTCAGATTCTTCATTGGATTGATAGATGAGGATATTATAGCCGCGCTCGTTAGCTATTTTTTCAATGCCATGCACAACTGATCCGAAGAAATTGATCTCCGCGCTGGGAATAATCACGCCTATTATATTGGAACGGCCAAGCCGGAGTGAAGAAGCGATTTTATTCTGCCTGTAATTGAGCTTGCCGGCAACGATTCTAACAGCGTTTTTGGTGGATTCGCTGATTGCAGGATGATTATTCAGCGCCCTTGATACCGTACCAGGATTAATGTTCAGCTCCCGCGCAATATCGATGATGGTAGTTTTGGTAAACATCCAATGCAATCGTTTGCATCAAGGTAGGACAATCTCGGAAAACAAAAAAATAATTAGCTGATTGGATGATTAGCTGCTGGGGTAATTATTTATTCCATCAGCTAATCCATTCTCACGTCTTCGTCCACACAAACCCTTAGTTGGTGTAATGGATTTTACTTAGGGGGTACCTGAGGGGTAAGTTTACAAGGTCAAAAGGAAATTATGAGACTTCGGCTTGCATTTATAATTACGATCCTCATGCTGGTGCAACTGAGCTTTGCGCAGCAGATCAATGGAACTACAAAAGACCTGCTTAGCAAACAGCCTTTACCCCATGCCACTGTTTCGCTTAAAAATATTCATGACAGCAGTTTTCTGAAGCAGACCACCGCGGACAATAAAGGAGCTTTTGCTTTCAGGAATCTTACAGCCGGAACTTACAGTATCTCAATAGAATACATAGGTTACAAAAGCTTCGTAAAAGATTCTGTTGTTTTAAACGATAAAGAAAAACTGGCGCTTGAACCTTTATATCTCTCGCTGGAAGCGCAGCAGCTAAAGAATGTTACGGTCACTGCTGCAAAACCATTCATTGTACAGTCGGCAGATAAGATTACGCTGAACGTAGCGGAAAGTCCCGTATCAGCAGGAAGCAATGCGTACGATGTATTGCAAAAGGCCCCGGGTGTGCTTGCAGATGCAAACGGCAACCTGCAGGTAAAAGGGAAAAGCGTGAATGTATACATCGATGGAAGGCCGAGCAATCTTTCAAACGAAGAGTTGAAGAACATGCTCACTACCCTCTCTGCAGCTACCATAGATAAGATTGAGGTGATCAGCAATCCTTCTGCACGCTACGATGCGCAGGGTGGCTCGGTCATCAATATCAAAACGGTAAAGAATAAAAATTTCGGCACCAACGGACAATTGACAGCGGGCGCTGGCTTCGGAAGATTCGGCCGCTATAACGGAGGCATCAACTTCAACAACCGCAGTAAAAATGCGAATATTTATGGCAGCTATGATTATGTGAACAACGCACAGTATTTCAGCCGTTCCTCTGTTCGCTACATTGCGCCCGGCCTCGACATTCGTGAAAATGAATACGATGTCAGGCACCGCGATAATCATTCCTATAAACTGGGGCTTGATTATGATTTCAGCAAACGTACATCTGCAGGGATATTGGTAAAAGGCTACACCAACTTTCGTGACCTCGCTGTAACCAATACTTCTGTATTGTCAACAACGGGCGCAGACAGTTCATCCAGTGTTCACACCTACGGTTATGCAAGATTTTTCAATCCTTCAGCCAACGCTTACCTGCGGACTACGCTTGACAAAGCAGGCAAAAAAGAACTGACTCTTAACGCGGATTATTTCCAGTACCAGAAAATATGGTGCGATGATCTCGCTACTAATTTCTTCGACGAGAAGCTTACTGAATACAGGCCGGCAGTTCTGATGCGCGACAATTCCCCTGCCGATAATACTGTAAAATCCATTTCGGCAGATTATACGCAGCCCTGGAAAAAAGGCAAGCTTGAAGTGGGGCTGAAATCAACTTTCACCGTTACCGACAACGATGTGACCTGGGAAAACAAATCGGATTCTGCCTGGGTAAAAGATGCAGGCAAAACCAATCGCTTTGTTTACAAAGAGAACATCAATGCAGCCTATATCACTTACAACAGGGCATTCAAAAAATACAATATCACTGCCGGGCTTCGTGCTGAGCAGAGCAATACAGAAGGCGAGTCCGTTACCATGAACCAGGTGAACAACAGAAGCTATTTTAACCTGTTCCCTAACATGAACGTGATGTATACCAAATCGCTGAAGCAGCAGTACAGCTTCGCGTACAGGAAAAGCATTGTGAGATATGGGTTTGACCTGGTGAATCCTTTTATCATCTATCAAAGCCAATATACATACTCACAAGGCAATCCTTACCTGAGCCCGCAGATAAATCATACAGTAGAGTTTTCGCATGCATACAATTACCGGTTGTTCACTACATTGTCTTATACACACGCGTCAAATTCACTTTCGCCGGTGTATAAACAGGATCCCGCAACCAACCTGTTGATAAGCTCTTACGATAACCTGGCAAGCAATGATATTTTAATTGCAACCACTACTTTGAACAAAACGTTTTTCAAAAAGTGGACGTCGGTAAATACTATAGGCGGGTTCTATGTCCGATATAAGTTCGGAAGTGATGTA
>JBAVMD010000255.1:0-2205 GCA_049689695.1 Chitinophagaceae bacterium
TGCATGAAGCGCCGAAAGGTGTTTCGGTTCCGGTAGGCAAACCGGTGCAGAACATGCGCATATATATTGTTGATAAAGCAGGAAACAATTGTCCTGTTGGCGTAAGCGGTGAAATACAGGTAACAGGTATTGGCGTTGGCCGCGGTTATTGGAAAGATGAAGAAAAAACAAATAGGAGCTTTATAAAACTGGGTGAGGAACGCCTGTACCGCACCGGCGATCTTGGCCGTTGGCTCCCCGATGGAAATATCGAATACCTGGGAAGAATGGATGAACAGGTGAAGATCCGCGGATATCGTATCGAATTAGGGGAAATTGAAACAGTATTACAACAATCGTCTGGCATCAGGCAATGTGTTGTTATTGCCAAAGAAGATAAGCAGGGGATTAAACGCCTTGTTGCTTATGTAGTAACAGAAGATGCATTTGCGAAGGAAGAAGTGATCGCGTATTTGAAAAACAAGCTGCCGGAATACATGGTGCCGGGAGTGTTTATGCAACTGGAAAGCATTCCTCTCAGCGCCAATGGTAAAATAGACAGGAAGCGTTTGCCTGATGTTGAAGCATCATCTTCAGTTGTTGCTTACCAGGCACCACGCAATGTGATTGAAGAGAAGTTGGTAAACATCTGGCAATCGCTGATCGATGTAAAACGCATAGGCGTTCACGATAACTTTTTTGAGCTGGGCGGCCATTCGCTGCTTATTATGCGCATGGTATCTTTCATTCGCAAGCAATTGGAAAAAGAAGTGACCATCCGCACGGTGTTCGATCACCCGACCATTGCAGGGTTGGCTGAAGTAATTAAAGGCGATGAGCAGGCTGATCTTACTCCATTCGTTCAGCGCTATGAAAGAACAGAAAAAATCCCTTTATCATTCGCGCAGGAACGCTTGTGGTTTGTTGACCGCCTGCATGGAAGTGTGCAATATCATATTCCATGGGTGCTTCGCCTGTCTGGCAATCTCAATGTATCGGCACTGGAAGATTCGTTAAGAACTATCGTTAACCGCCATGAAGTTTTACGCACTGTTATCAGTGAAGAGGGCGGCAGGGGTTACCAGCATATCAATGAGCTTGACCAATGGAATCTCCAATACATTCAACGGGCAGACATACTTGCCAATGGCGACTCATTGGAATCTTATATTGAAGAATATGTGTTGCACCCTTATGATCTTGTAAAAGGGCCGATGTTCCGTTTGACATTGATCCGCTTGTCAGAAAATGAACATGTTCTTGTGGCAGTCATGCATCACATTGCTTTTGATGCATGGTCTGTAGGAATATTGGTGCAGGAGCTGGTAGAGCTGTACCGCAGCGCAATGGAAAACAGGGAGCCGGTGTTGAAAGAATTACCGGTTCAATACGCCGACTATGCCATCTGGCAGAGGAACTATTTGTCTGGCGCTGTATTGGAAAACAAATTGCAATACTGGAAAAACCAACTGCAGGATGTAAGACCCCTCGAACTTATTACAGATTATCCGCGGCCTGCAACGCAAAGCATTGAAGGCGGCATTGTATATAAAACCATCAGCAGTGAACTGCGTAACGAGCTGCTTGCTTTAACGCAACGTGAAGGTGTTACGATGTTCATGGGACTGCTGAGCGTGTATAAAATTCTGCTTCACCGGTATACTTCTCAGGATGATATCTGCGTAGGCATTCCCATTGCTGGCAGACAGCAGGAAGAGCTGGAAGGACTGATCGGATTCTTCATTAATGCCCTTGCATTGCGCACCGATCTCGGAGCTAATCCTTCTTTCCGTGAAGTATTGCAACGCGTGAAGCAAACAACCGTTGGCGCTTACGAGCACCAGGAAGTTCCTTTCGAAAAAGTGGTGGAAGCGCTCGAGGTGGAAAGGGACATGAGCCGTAACCCCATATTCCAGGTGAAATTCGCATTGCAGAATGCGCCGGAAGCCGGTGTGCTGGACCTGCGTGGAGTTGAACTGTCAGTTGGCGGATATGATAAAGTGAAAGCGCAGATAGACATCAGCCTGGATGTTTTTGAATCAGAAGAAGGCCTGGGCCTCAACCTTACTTATTGCAGTGACCTGTACCGTGCAGACACCATGCAAGGACTGCTGGACCATTACGAGCATATTCTGAAAGCAGTTATAAAAAATATTGATCGCCCGGTTGCTGAATTGCCAATATTATCATTGAAGGAAGAAAAGCAATTGCTGGAAGAATTCAATG
>JBAVMD010000256.1:0-6220 GCA_049689695.1 Chitinophagaceae bacterium
TTTCTACTTTGTTCACGTTCTGCCCGCCCTTGCCGCCGCTCCGGTAGAATTCCCATTCAAGATCGGCAGGATTTACTTCCACTTCAATGGTATCATCCACTAAAGGATATACATAAACAGAAGCGAAGGAAGTATGCCTTCTTGCATTGGAATCGAACGGTGAAATGCGCACCAGTCGGTGAACACCGCTTTCAGCTTTCAGGAAGCCATACGCAAATGATCCTTCAAATTGTAAAGTAGCGGATTTGATGCCTGCGCCATCGCCTTCCTGCAGGTCGAGCTCTGTAACGCTCCAGCCATGCTTTTCGCCGTACATCCGGTACATGCGCATGAGCATTTCGGCCCAGTCCTGGCTTTCTGTACCTCCTGCCCCGGAGTTGATCTGCAGAACAGCCGGCAGTTCGTCTTCGGGTTCGTTGAGGGTGCTTTTGAATTCAGCTTCGTCCAATTGCTGCAGGGCATAAACGTGGGCCAGCTTTACGTCGGCTTCATCGCCTTCGCCTGCCTTCCAGAAATCGAAAAGCACGGCAAAGTCCTCCACGGAGGTTTCCACCTGTTCGTACAGCTTCACCCAATATTCGTTCAGCTTGATGTCTTTAAGGATCTGGGTAGCCCTTTCGTTATCGTCCCAGAACCCGGGGGAGAGAGTAAGTTGTTTGTCACGGTTTATCTTGTCGCGGCGGTTCACCACGTCAAAGATACCTCCCCAGGACGCTTACGCGGTCCCTCATATCCTTCAGTTGTTCTTGTGTCATAGGGCGCGAAGTTAATGGAAAACGTTTACAGAATCATAAACCACCACCCTGCTCCAGAGTGAGGCACATTCCTCAACAAATTTGAGGTGGATGGGATCGGCTTGATAGCTGTCCTGGTCTGCCTTATTGTTGAAAATAAGCAGCCAGGAAATACTATAGGAACGATCGATCACATCCCGGTTTGTTGGGGCCGGCTGGCCAATATGGAATGTTTTGATAGTGCTGACCTTTGAGAGCTTTCTAAGGCCTTCAACCAGTTTGTCCTTATCGGCTTTACTTTCCGGGCTCTTTAGCCAGAAATAAACATGATGAACGAAAGTATCGCCTTCCATTCCGCCCTGTATTTGTGCCATGCTGTTTTGTGTTGTAGCTGCAAATATAACGGGTGTGGCGAGGGCGGCAGCATTGATGAATGAGCGGCGTTTCATAATTGTTTCTTTAGGTATTTATCAAATTTGAGAAATATTTTAGATTCAGCAGTTTAACTTACCCCCTAATCACCCACTGCCATGAAAATATTTTTACTAACTGCCGCTTTGAGCTTTTCATTACAAAGCCATTCTCCCGTTATCGATACCAATAAGCTCCCTGCAATTCACTATTTCTACAACAGCGGTTGGATGATCGAAACAAAGGGCCATGCAATCGTTATTGATTTTATACCGCATGCAGCATCGGGCAGCACGATGGATTACCTGGAAGGGCTTTTAAAACAAGCAGCCAGCCGCGGGAAAAAGATCGTGGTAATGATCACGCACGATCACCAGGACCATTTTAATCCCGCTATTTTACAGCTTGGCAATAACATTCCCGGCGTTCAATATATCCTGGGATGGAATTATAAGACTGAAAATAAGGCGCAAATAAAAATCATGAATGCGCGGGACAGCCTTACAACTCCTGCTTATAAAGTATACTCACATGTGTCAACCGATGACGGCGTGGGATTTTTACTGCAAATTGACGGACTTAACATTTATCACGCAGGCGATCATGCATTGTGGGCAGAACAACTTCTGCAGCAGTTCAGGGATGAGCTGAATTTTATCCGCAGCAAAACAAAAAACATCGACCTTGCTTTTATCCCGGCCGCAAGAGGCATGTTTACCAAATGTGCTTACGATAGTATAATGGAAAAAGGAATTAAATTAAGCGCAGAAATACTAAGACCGGATGTTGTGGCGCTTCAGCATGTGGGTTGTGAAGACAAGCTTACGGTTTACAGGCAGGCGTACACTCAATTAAATAAGGAAACTACTGTTAAGAAATGGATCATTCCAGCGAAATTTAACCAGGAGTTTGCTGCAGAATAAATAACCAGCGACTTTCCAATTTACCCTGGCAGATATTTCAATTATAGTAAATTTAATCAACCGGTATGAACCGTGCCCGCAAGATGATTTATGCAGCAAACGAAGCTGCGCAAAAAAGTGAAAATGAAAAAATTTATAAGGAGCAGTCCCCACCTGCCCGTTAAAAACCTGCGTGAAACACTCGATTATTATAAAAGCAATCTTGGATTCGAAGATGAATGGACCGTTTTAAATGCAGAAGGAGTTCCCAAAGACGGAGGAATAAGACGCGATAGCCTGCGATTGCTTTTTGTAGAAAATCCTGAAATGGTTGCCGATGTAAACAATGCAAAACATCGCCTGCCGCTGATGTGGTTCGTTGATAATATTGAGGAAATGTTTGCAGAATTTCAGAACAGGGGCATAGAAATAGCTGATCCTTTAAAAACACACTCTTACGGGTTAAAGGAATTTTCATTTATCGACATCAACGGTTATTATATTCGTATAGCGGAATCGGAAGAAGAAAAATAAGTTTTCAAAAAACATAAAGCCTTAATGAGAAGCCGATCTCATTTCTTACTGGTAAGCATCCTCATATTTTTTGCGTGGCTCGCGTGCGCTTATAAATTATACATTGACTATGACAAGGAATCAATAAGCACTAACGTTATTCATGCGATCTTTATAATAATCGCAGGCATTATCTCTATTGTTGCGTTCATCAATGACTATGTTCACTACAGCGATGAAAGAAAACTGTTTTCTTTTTTTCCTACCGGGATAAGTGTTGCATGCATTACCGGACTTTTACTGACCGTTTATTTTTTAAAAAAGCAAGACGATACGCCTACCATATTATATGCTCAAAAAAATTACCAGGTTTTAAGCAGCATTTCAATCGACCTTAGAAAGAATAATACTTATAAGATAGGCAGGCATCAATTCATGTCAACGACATACACGCGCGGAATTTTCAAAAGATCGGACAGCCTTATTTATCTCGACAGATCAGGTATTCCCGATGAATTGATCAGCGACCGGCTGATATTACTTTCAATACCTGAAAACGACTCTGCGCGCAAGTATAGACCATATAACCTGTTCAACATTATTTTTGGCGCGCAGCAGCATGATACTACGCCAGGGAAATATCTATATCAACTGGATCGTCACGGGCGCATCATGGATTCTGCTATATCGTTTAAGATTATTCCAAAGATTAATTAATGAGAACATTATGTACTCCCCAGGCGTGACAACAATCCGCCACACTGTCAGCCTTCCCGCTCTGGTAAACCTTTTGCGCATGCATCTTCATGCAAAGCCAGACCTCATTCATTCAACATTCCGTCGACGCATCATTGTTAGACGCTTATTCAAGAACCATCACAGGCGTAGTAAGCACTGTTGCCCCTGCTGTAGTACACATACAGGTGCAGAAACCTGCGCGTGATCCGCGCACAAGGCAGCAAAAACTTATGCCGGCCTCCGGCTCGGGCTTCATCATTTCATCTGATGGGTTCATCGTTACCAATCATCATGTTATTGAGAATGCAGAGAACATCCAGGTAAGCCTTGCAGATGGAAGGATCGTTTCCGCAGACCCTAAAGGCGCCGATTCTTCTACAGATATTGCAATACTTAAAATATATGAATCCGGGCTAAGGGCTTTATCGTTCGCAGATTCAGACGCGTTGCAGGTGGGGCAAATCGCCATCGCCATCGGCAACCCGCTCGGGCTGCAACATACCGTTACAGCCGGCGTAGTCAGCGCTTTGGGAAGAACCCTGCGCGCAAATAATGGCAGGCTGATAGACGATGTGATACAGACCGATGCCTCATTGAATCCTGGTAATTCCGGCGGCCCTCTCATGAATTCATCGGGCCATGTGATCGGCGTAAATACTGCCACCATTGCATCTGCGCAGGGACTTTGCTTTGCAGTATCCTCCAACGTGGCCGCCTATGTGGCAGGTAAGCTTATTATGGAAGGGAGGGTTAAACGCGGTCAGCTCGGACTTGCGGGACAATTCGTCAATCTCACTGAACGCATGATCGCCGTGAACAAGCTCACTACAAAAACGGGTGTCTATGTGTTTGAAGTAGTTCCTGATTCGCCCGCATTTAATCATTCTATCCGCAATGGCGATATTATAGTCGGCTTCAATGATCAGCCTGTTGCAAGCGTAGATGACCTGCACAAATTGCTGAATGAAAAAAGCATCGGAATAAAATGCTCGCTGGCCGTATTGAGAGAAGGAAGGAAAACAATATTGGAGGTTGTGCCGGCGGAAATGAAGTGATAAGATTAGGATTGGGGATTTACGAATTAATAAGATCGTAAATCCCAAATCAGTAATCCCAATATTATTTAATAGAATAATCTATCAGGTCGCTTACTGTTCTGAACCCTGTTTGTCCGAAAGCTGTAAACTCGGTCTCTATGCGAATGATACCTATTCCTTTGGCAACATAATAATTGTATACTGCAAATTCGGTCCAGCCAAAGAATGGAAGCTCATATTCCAGCAGCAGTTGGGTATGTATCACGTTAGTGAAATTTTTTCCAGCTACTGTTTTGGAAATATTCCTTTCCATGATGGTACCATGAAAGCGCGCAGGATTGCCGTTAACGGGGGCCATGTTCTCGGTCCATTTATAACCGACCGAAGCGGTATCGTTGAGGTAAGTAAACTCAATAGTAGTGGCAATGCCATTGTTTACATCCTGGCGAAGCCCGTAAATAGGTTTAGCAGTATAGAAATAACCTTCTGCTACGGGTTGACCTGTAGTTTCCGATTTAATAACCTGGTAGATCTTACTGTTGATAGTCTTTTGCTGGCCCGTAGCGGTCATAAGTGTGATCAGCCCGGTAAAAGCGCTGTCTTTGTACTTCCAATAACTATCTTTAGTTACAGGCTGATAAGTATCCGGCAATGTACCGCCACCGCCTGTTCCTGTTCCGCCGCCTCCGCCACTGCCGCCCGAGCCGGGAGGCGTATCAAAACCTACTTCCTTCTGGCAGCTTGCCAGCACAAACAATACGGCCAATAAATACAATGAACGTTTCATGATTTAGGATCTTGGGGGTTTATTTGGCGGCAAGATAATAAATGAAACCCGCTTGGGGAAGTGGATTCCCGCCACAAATAATTGAATGCGCTCTATTTGTGTAAAAACCCGAGATTTGCTTTGATTTTAATTGTTCAACTGTATGGCATCCGGATTGCATACAAAATCAAAACCACCATTTATTTTCTCATCACAAACTCGTCAAATGAAAAAGATGTTTACCCGCTTGTTGGTCGTGCTCTTTACTGTAAGTCTGATCTCTTCGCCGGTTGCTACTATGGCAGTCACAGTTCCTGTGTCTACTCCGGCATCCACTGAGCCCGATCCGGCTACTGTAAAATCAGCCCTGGAAGAATTCAAAAGCCTTTCCCGCAAGGAAAGAAAAGTCAGAGTAAAAGAAGCGAAGAAGGCCATTAAGAATTTCAAGGCCGATAAGCGTGCCGGCAAAGCTCCGTCTGACAACACCGTGCTGCTGGTGATCCTGGCCATCCTGCTGCCACCGCTGGCCGTATACCTGCACCAGGGTGAAGTGAACACAAAATTCTGGATCAGCCTGTTGCTGACTTTGTTGTTCTGGTTGCCCGGCGTAATCTACGCGCTGATTGTAATATTGGGCGATAGCGGCACTAATAAAAAGCTGGCTGATTAAGCTCTATAAGCTTATTGCGTTATTAGCTGATTGGATAATTAGCTGATAAGCTGATGTGGTTTGGTTTTGTCGTGAATTCAAAACTAAATCAAACCTAATCAGCTTATTATCAAATTATCCAATCAGCTAATTTCTTATCTTCCATTCATGAAACAAACGTTCTTCTTCCTGCTGGCGGCAATGTTCACTTTATCATCCGCCGCCCAGGACAATCCGGCCTACGCAAAACAATTTTTTATAAGAGGGAAAGATACCCTGCCCTTACGGGTAATGTACCCCTTGAACTACGATGCTAAAAAGCAGTACCCACTGTTGGTTTTTTTGCACGGGGCGGGAGAAAGAGGTACTAATAACGAGGCGCAATTGATACATGGCGCAAAGCTGTTTGCCGATTCTGCCAACAGAAAGCAATTCCCCGCCATTGTTGTAATCCCGCAATGCCCTTACAC
>JBAVMD010000257.1:0-2672 GCA_049689695.1 Chitinophagaceae bacterium
ACAATAATTTTACTGCTCGCCGCAGCCGTAGTAATAGAAGCATGCGGAGGAAAGGCAAACGATAAAAAGCCTTCCATCAACCCGTCTGATATTCCTGTTAAGCTCATCGCAATTAATCAGCAAACCAATTCCACTGCTATACAGGCATCAGGGCTGGTGGGCACTGAAAATGAAGCACGCCTTTCATTTAAGATAGGCGGCATCATTGAAAATATTTTTGTAACAGAAGGGCAGGTTGTAAAAAAAGGCCAGTTGCTGGCAACGCTTAAGTCTACAGAGATCGCGGCGCAGGTGCAGCAGGTGCAACTTGCAGTGGAGAAAGCGCAACGCGATTACCAGCGCATGTCAAATCTTTACCAGGACAGCGTTGCCACACTGGAACAATTGCAGAATGCAAAAACCGGTGCAGACATTGCCAGGCAGAATCTTCAGCAGGTTGCGTTCAACCAGCAGTATGCAAAAATTTACGCGCCTTCAGATGGCTTCATCGTTCGCAAGGCCGGTAATGCCGGTGAGCTGGCCAATGCTGGCACAGCGATACTATTAATGAATGCCGTTTCTCCCAATAGCAAATGGATCTTAAAAGTTGGCGTAGCAGACAGGGAATGGTCAGTTATTGAAACCGGCAACAAAGCAAGTGTAAGCTTTGATGCATTCCCGGGAAAAACATTTCCCGCTGTTGTAAGTAAAAAATCTCTGGCAGCAGATCCCGTGAGCGGCTCTTTCCAATTAGAGCTACAGGTAGATTTTGGTAAGGAGCAGCCAGCCGCAGGAATGTTCGGCACAGCTTCTATTATTCCCGCGCAGCAGATAACAGGCTGCAGCATTCCTTACGAAGCATTGCTGGAGGCCAATGGCAAGAAGGGTTTTGTGTTTGTAAGCGATGATCAGAAGACAGTAAAAAAGGTTTCGGTGCATATATCATCCATTGCCAACAATGTTGCTTATATAGATGATGGTTTGCAGGGACATGCTTTTGTGGTAACTGCCGGCAGCCCTTACCTCAACGATAACTCTGTAATTAAAGTAATTAAGTAACTGCAAACTTCTTCCATGCGTATCACCTCTTTCTTTGTAAAAAATTACCAGTTCACGCTTGTTGTGTTCCTAATGGTAATAGTAGTGAGTGTTACTACTTTACTTACCATGCCCAGGGCTGAAGATCCTGAGATCAATCCTCCTCAGTATCCCATTGTAGTTATATATCCCGGTACCAGTCCTAAAGACATGGAGGAGCTGGTGGTAAAACCCATCGAAACAAAGGTGAGCGAGCTGGAGAATCTGAAAAAGATCACTACCAAGATCGATGATGGCGTAGCCGTGATCAACGTGGAATACAAGTATGAAAGCGATGTGGAAGCCAAGTACCAGGAACTGGTGCGCGAGATCAATGCAATAAGGCCGCAATTACCACAGGATATATACAGTATAGAAGTAAAAAAAGTAACTCCTACTGATGTAAGCGTGATACAGCTTGCACTGATATCAGAAAATGCATCTGCTGAACGGTTGAAATATTTTGCAGAAGAGTTGAAGGAAGACCTGGAGAAAGTAAAAAGCCTGAAGAAAGTAGAATATTGGGGCGTGCCTGAACAGATTGTTCGTGTAGATCTGAAGCTGGATAAAATTGCACAACTGCGCATTCCTGTTAATTATGTGATCGGCAGCATTCAAAGTGAGGGTGCAAATATACCCGCAGGCAATGTACGTGCGGGCAGTAAAACGTTCAATGTAAAAACGAGTGGCAAATACAAAAGCCTGGATGAAATACAGAACACGGTTGTTTACTACGGCAATGGCTCCGTGGTGTACCTGAAAGATGTGGCGGATGTTGGCTTTAATCATGAAGAGCAAAAGCACATCACGCGTTTGAACGGACATCGTGCCGTGCTGGTAACAGCCGCACAAAAGGCGGGGGAAAATATTGCCAACACACAAAAAGCTTATTTGCCGGTGATAGAAGCCTTTGCTAAAAAGCTTCCATCTAATATCGAAATGATAAGACATTTTGACCAGGCTGATAATGTAAGCCGCAGGCTGGGAGGTTTGGGTATTGATTTCCTGATCGCCATTGGATTGGTGCTCATCACACTGCTTCCACTTGGGTGGCGCGCATCGCTGATAGTAATGATAGCCATTCCGCTCTCATTGGGCATTGGGATAGTTATGATGAATGCCATGGGTTATTCTCTCAACCAGTTGAGCATTGTAGGGCTGGTGGTTGCCTTGGGATTGCTGGTAGACGACAGCATTGTTGTAGTTGAGAACATAGAACGCTGGCTGCGCGAAGGGCATTCGAAGATATTTGCCATTACTCAGGCTACTAAACAAATAGGTCTTGCTGTTTTGGGATGCACTGCAACCCTCATCATTGCCTTTCTGCCCCTGGTTTTTCTGCCGGAAGGTCCCGGTGAATTCATTCGCGGACTACCTATGGCCGTGATCACTTCTGTATTTGCATCTATGCTGGTATCTCTTACCATTGTGCCTTTTCTTGCCAGCAAGGTGTTGAAGACAAACCATCATCCTGATGGAAATATTTTCCTGCGTGCTTTAAAAAAGCTGATACACGGCAGCTATTCAAAATTATTAGATGCTTCATTAAAAAAGCCGGTGATTACGCTGCTTACCGCTTTGGCGTTGTTTGGGGGTTCGTTGGTATTGTTCAAGGT
>JBAVMD010000258.1:0-4140 GCA_049689695.1 Chitinophagaceae bacterium
GACACTTTCAAATTTAATTTACCTTTCCCGGAATAGCCGCTATCAATCGTCGTGTATACTCAGAAACAGGTTTCCTGTACACCTGCTCCGCGGTGCCGGTTTCTTCTATCCGGCCTTTGTTCATGACCATGATGCGGTCGCTGAGGTAGTGAACAACGGAGAGGTCGTGCGAAATGAAGATGACGGTAAAACCAAAACTTGCTTTCAGGTCGTTCAGCAGGTTGAGCACCTGGGCCTGCACGCTTACGTCGAGAGCGGAAACAGATTCATCGCAAACCACAAAGGATGGGTTCAATGCCAGCGCCCGTGCAATCACGATGCGTTGCCGCTGCCCGCCGGAGAATTCATGCGGGTACCGGTTGAAATGCTCGGGCTTAAGGCTTACTTTTTCCAGCAGGTCGATCACTTTTTCCTTTTGCTGCCGCTTGCCATGTACCAATCCATGAACCTCCAGCGGTTCTGCAATGGCTTTGCCTACGGTTATTCTGGGATTAAGAGAAGAATACGGGTCCTGGAAAATGATTTGTATTTCTTTCCGGAACGATTGCAGCCTGCTTCCTTTCAGTGCGCTCATATCGGTACCGTTGTAAACGATCGTACCGGCAGTAGGCTCTATTAGGCGCAACAGCGTGCGGCCAAGGGTTGTTTTGCCGCAGCCCGACTCCCCTACCAGCCCCAGCGTTTCGCCTTTGTAAACAGAAAAGCTTACATCGTCTACAGCTTTGATGAATTCTTTGGGCTTGCCAAAAAAGGTGCGGTGCGCAGGGAACCAGACCGAAAGATGCTGCACCCTGATCAGTTCGGGCGAAGAAAGATCGGATGAGGGTTTGGGAGTAAGTTGTATTTCCGGGGCGTGATCTATTCGTTGCGTACGTTCATCACCGGGAACAGGTTCCATAAAATCACTTACTGTCGGCAACCGCTCTCCTTTTGCATGCAGCACTGGCCTGCACGCCAGCAGGGCTTTGGTGTAAGGATGCTTTGCTGAAGAAAATATGTCTTTCGTGCGGCCCTGCTCCACGATCTCTCCCCGGTACATGACAATGGCGCGGTCTGCTATTTCACCCACTACTCCAAGATCGTGCGTGATGAATATAACGCCCATGTTGGTTGACTGCTGCAATTCTTTAATAAGCTGAAGTATATTCTTCTGAACTGTTACATCCAGAGCGGTGGTTGGCTCGTCGCAAATAAGCAGGGATGGATTGCAGCTCATGGCCATGGCGATCATCACGCGCTGCTTTTGCCCGCCGCTCAATTGATGCGGATAGCGGTTAAAGATCATTGCAGGGTCAGGGAGCTTCACCTGTTCAAACAAGGCGATGGTGCGCTGCTTTGCCTGGCTGCTGCTAAGGCGCTCATGCCATTGAATAGCTTCCATTACCTGGTGGCCGCAGGTGAACACGGGATTCAAAGAGGTCATCGGTTCCTGGAAGATCATGGATATCTCTTTGCCTCTCAGCCGGCGCAATTCGGGCGCGGGTAATTTCAGCAGGTCAACTGGTTCTTTTCCGCCAGGAGAAAAAAGAATTTCGCTAGAAGTATATCTTGCCGTTGCAGGCGACAGCAGTTGTAATATCGATAAGGCAGTAACTGATTTACCTGAGCCGGACTCTCCCACTATCGCAACGATCTCTCCCCGCTCAACCTGGAATGAAATATTCTTCACTGCATCTGTAATGGCAGCTTCCGAGTGAAATTGAAGGGAGAGATTGTTGATGGAAAGAAGCATAGCAGATGAGGATTTTATTTGATAACCTTCACTGCATTACGTTTTGCCGGCACCTCATAATACGCCATGCATACGAGGCAATTTTCCGGCGGTGGATTTTTATCGAAACTGAATTCGAACTCATCGCCTTCTTTCAATGAATCAGCCGGGAAAGAACAGCGATTACTCACGGTAAATACTTTATTATAGGTTTTATTGCGCTTCTCATCGCGCCAGCCATTGGTTACAAGCGATGTGTCAACATTTCCTTCGATCACTTCAATCACATAATGCGCACAGATCTCTTTGATCACCAGCCGGCCCTTTAATTTCTGCGCGCCTGTGGTTGCCCGGTTGTTACATTGGTAAGCAGAACCAATCATCAAAGCAATGAACAGGAAAGAATATAATTTCATAAGAATGTTTTTTGTTACGGATCCGGGATCTCGTGATTTAAAAAAGGCGAAGCCTCTTTCCTAAAAACGCAGGTGCCTTACAGTTAGCCCTCCGTTAATAAGCTGCTTCAGTGAATCGATACCGATCCTGATGTGCCGCTCCACAAAATCGCTCGTGATGCGCCTATCGCTTTCCTCTGTCTTCACGCCTTCGGGAACCATTGGCTGATCGCTCACCAGCAGCAGGGCGCCGGTGGGGATTTTGTTGTAGAACCCAACGGAAAAGATCGTTGCCGTTTCCATGTCGATGGCGTAGGCCCTGATCTTTTGCAGGTAGTTCTTGAATTCCTCATCGTGCTCCCATACCCGGCGGTTGGTGGTATACACGGTACCGGTCCAGTAATCCACTCCATAATCACGGATGGTGGTAGAAATGGCTTTCTGCAGGGCAAATGCAGGAAGGGCCGGCACTTCTTTGGGGAAATAATCGTTAGAAGTTCCTTCTCCCCGAATGGCTGCAATAGGTAATATCAGATCGCCGAGTTTGTTCCTTTTCTTCAATCCGCCGCATTTGCCCAGGAACAGCACGGCTTCCGGCTCAACGGCAGAAAGCAGGTCCATCACAGTGGCTGCGGTTGGACTTCCCATACCAAAGTTGATAATGGTGATGTTATCAGCCGTGGCGCATTGCATGGGTTTATCCATACCAATGATGGGAACATTGTGCCAGGAAGCAAAAAGCGTGATGTAGTTGCTGAAGTTGGTAAGCAGGAAATACTTCCCGAAGTTGTCGAGTTTTTCGCCCGTATACCGTGGCAGCCAGTTCTTTACGATGTCTTCTTTAGTCTTCATGTATCCTCCGATTCTCCTGTTGGAGCGTTTAATTCAGGTCTAAATATAAAAATTACTTTTGAGGCATGATCCGAGTTCATTATCCGCCTTATCCTTTCAAGATCAAAGAGGATGAGGAAAGAAAGGAATTTATTTTCGATGAGCTTCGAAAAACCTGGCTGCGCCTCACCTCCGAAGAATGGGTGCGGCAGAACTTTGTGCAGTACATGATACAGATAATGAAATATCCGCCATCTTATATTGCCGTGGAGCGGGAAATTAAGCTGGGCACGAGAAAGAAGCGGTTCGATATCCTTGTGTTCAACCAGGCGGCAAAGCCCTGGCTGATGATAGAATGTAAAAAGATGGAGCGCAAATTAGACACCACGGTCATCTGGCAGGCGCTGCATTATAATATTGCGCTGCCAGTAAAGTACCTGGTGCTTACGAATGGTGAAACCTCGCTTGGTTATGTGAAGGGAGAGTTGGATTTTGAGCCGATAACGGAATTGCCGGCGTGGGAATAGAGATTGGAAGTTAGTGGTTGCGGTAGTATCTTCCCTCCCGTTATGTAAATAGTTGCAAATTGTTGAACAGATAAATAAACCCTGGAATGAAAAAGATATTATTTTCTATTGCCCTAATGTTTATAGCCGTAAGCACGTTGCAAGCTCAGAATGTTGATTTATCGCCTGAAAAAGTGCAGGAATTTTTATGCAAAAAATGGGAAGTTGAATACGCCATGATGGGAGACGTAAAAGTGGACAGGACCGCCGGCGCAACAGAAATGTACTGCGAATTCAGAAAGGACAAAACTTTCACTATGAGCGGTGACGTGGGAGGAAATGATAAATTTAATGGTACATGGAATTTCGATGCAAAGAAAAAACGCATTGACCTTAATGTAAAAGGCGATATTGTACACATCATTTCCCTGCAGGAAAAACAATTTATAATGTTCCTGGATCCAGAAGGCGAGCCGATGAAATTTGCATTTAAACCTCAAAAAAAATAAGATGTTCGGCGTGGTAAGCGTTAAATATGGGGGAACATCGGTGTAAGAATGGACATTCAACAAAAGATAGAACAGCTCTCGACGCAGATCTCGGAGTTAGCGAAGCAGCAGACCACGCTCAGCCGCCAGCTTCTTCAAATGATGGATGAGCTGGAAAAATTAAAGCGGGAAGCAAATTCGCCTTCAAC
>JBAVMD010000259.1:0-3173 GCA_049689695.1 Chitinophagaceae bacterium
GATATAGATGGTTTATCTATCTTATTAATTGCTCAGGATTTGAGAACCTCAAACTTTAAACTTCAAACTTTAAACTTATTTTTACCCCATGAAGCCCATCTTATCTGAGCAGCAACTCTCTATAACAATCCGCAGGCTGGCACAGCAGATACTGGAAAATCATCTGAGCATCAACGATAGTATTTTTTTAGGCGTTCAGCCTCGTGGCATATTTGTTTCTGACAGGATCGTTGACGAAATACGCAGCCAGGTAGGTCAAACGCCCATTCAATACGGCAAGCTGGATATAACCTTTTACCGTGATGATATCCGGCAGGCGCTGCATGTTCCCAATCAGACAGATATTCCCTTCAGCCTCGAGAATAAAAATGTGGTATTGATAGACGATGTGCTGTATACAGGCCGCACCATCCGCGCCGGGCTGGATGCCTTGCTCTCTTTCGGCAGACCAGCTAAAGTAGAACTCTGTGTGCTTATCGACCGCCGGTTCAGCCGCGAGCTGCCCATCCAGGCAGATTACGTAGGCCGCTCCATCGATTCCATCATTTCTCAGAAAGTAAAGGTGTATTGGCGCGAAAAAGATGGAAGGGATGAAGTTGTATTGCTTTGACGCAAAAGGCACATGGCATAAGTTACAAGGCACAAGGAACAAGAAGCAAGGAAAGAGCAAAGGGGAGGAAGGGAAAAGGTATGTTGGCGAAAAGTTTTGAAATATTATCTGAGCTTTAGCAAAATTGCAGAAAGTATTTTACTGATTTGCTCTCCTTCATCTATCAGTATAGCCTTTTCTTTTTCTAATTCAGGTGCATTGTAGGTTAAAATAAGCTGAAGCCAATAAACTGATTCTTTAGCTTCTCTCCTGGAAGTTTTGATTTTCATTTTTTCATCCAATTTGCCGAGACCATCGGCAGCTTCTATATAATTGGCCCCGACTGATGAACTTGAACGTATTAATTGCCTGACATACTGGATATTTATTACATCCGGTTTCACAGCTTTACAAAAATCTCTTACAGATCTGGCAAACTTTAAAAAACGACTTTCCAGCTCTTTAGACATTCTCAAAGTAAAGCTTGCTATTTTAAATTCTCTTAAGAAAACAGATGTTTTTTCCTCACTTTTTTCTGCTTTTTTTCCCTTCTTAATCCGTCATTTTACCCTTATTCATTTATTCCATCTTTTACCCTTCTTTCTTTCCTCTTGTCTTGCTTCCTGTCCCTTGTTTCTTGTACCTTTTTCTATATATTCGCTCCTTAAGATGCCATTAAGTACTAAACACCTGCTGGGAATCCGCGACCTCGGGCAGGAGGATATCCAGCTCATCCTGGATACAGCCGTTAATTTCAAAGAAGTTTTACAAAGGCCCATCAGATCAGTTCCTCCGTTGCGAAACGTTACCATCGCCAATCTTTTTTTTGAAAATTCAACACGTACGCGCCTTTCATTTGAGCTTGCCGAAAAAAGGCTCAGCGCCGATGTAGTGAATTTCTCGGCGAGCGGCTCTTCTGTTTCAAAAGGTGAGACCATGCTGGATACCGTGAACAACATTCTCAGCATGAAGGTTGACATGGTAGTGGTTCGCCACAGCGCCAGCGGCGCCCCGCATTTTTTGGCCAAGCATATTCCGGCTGCCATTGTGAATGCCGGCGACGGCACTAATGAACACCCTACGCAGGCCCTGCTGGATGCATTTTCTATCAGGCACCGCCTGGGCACGCTGGAAGGAAAAAAGGTTGCGCTCATTGGCGACATCATGCACTCACGTGTAGCGCTCAGCAATATCTACCTGCTTAAAAAAATGGGAGCGGAAGTAACTGTGGCAGGTCCGCCTACGCTGATTCCAAAATACATTAAGGAAGCGTTTGATGTAAGAGTCGAATACAATCTCAGAGCAGCATTGGAATGGTGCGATGTGGCCAACGTGCTGCGCATTCAGCTGGAGCGTCAGAACCAGGTGTTCTTTTCTTCGCTGCGGGAATATAACCTGGTGTATGGCATCAATAAAAAGCTGCTGGACAGTCTTAGCAAAGAAATACTTATCATGCATCCCGGACCTATTAACCGCGGAGTGGAAATAGACAGCGATGTGGCAGACAGCAGGCAATCCATCATTTTACAGCAGGTAGAAAATGGAGTAGCTGTGAGAATGGCAGTATTGTATTTGCTGGCGGGAAGAGAGTAAACTTTTAAATTAATTTATGCAACGTATCTGCTTGTTCCCCGGCACTTTTGACCCGCTCACACTCGGGCATGTTGACATCATTAACCGTTCACTCAACCTGTTCGACAAGATCGTTGTAGGAATTGGCATGAACGCCTCCAAAGCTCCGATGTTCACGGGCCAGCAACGACTGAACTGGATCGATGAAATTTACAACGAAGAATCTAAAGTGGAGGCCGCATTGTATGAAGGCCTAACCGTGAACTTCTGCCGTGAAATAGGCGCCCGGTTCATTCTGCGCGGCATACGTTATGTAAGCGATTTTGAATACGAAAAAACAATTGCAGACGCCAACCGGACGCTTGATAATAATATCGAGACCATCTTTCTTACCGGCGAGCCCAAATTTACTTCTGTAGCTTCTACTATTGTGCGCGACATTATCCGTAATGGAGGCGACGCGTCGCAATTCCTTCCTGAGGTTGTTGCAAGAAGCCTGGTTAAATAAACAGTCATGAAATCGCGTCTGTTGCGCATTGAGAACCTGTTGATCATCCTTCCTTTGGGTATGCCCGCTCTTTCAATTTACAACATGACAGGGCCTTCAAAATATGAAGAATATTTCTTTGGCAGAGAAACGCAATTGAGATCGTTCCTGTTCAGTCTTTTCTTTGAACAGCTTATTGTATGGACTTTCATACTGCTTCCGGCTTTTCTCATGCATTATTTTCTTCGAATTATTCGCAAGCGAAACCGGGTGGTCTGTTTTGTTCATGTTATAGTTACGGCATTGGCAATTCTGTATTGGAATATATTCGCAAATTTTGCCACTAGTGTTGTTCCGGGATGGCATACTACAGTTTATGCTCCCATGTTCTCCGGGTCTATTACCGGTTTTCCTTTTGGGGTTAACCTGTTTTTCTGGCTGCTGCAGCTTAGCTTCATCATTTACGGACTTACCGTTATTCGCAGGTGGAAAACTTCCTGACTACAGCTTTGTGCTATGCGGATT
>JBAVMD010000260.1:0-4947 GCA_049689695.1 Chitinophagaceae bacterium
CGCTTGCATGGCTTACCGCCATCTGCGTGCTTACCGTACTGGTTTATTTACTGAAAGATGTTCATTATATCATTAAGATATCCATAAGCGCACTATTGTTGTTAGTTGCCTTATATTGGACCAGGAAAAAATATACTGCTCTCCAGGCCATAGAAATATGAAACGCATTCGCGTAATACCGGTATTACTTATCAAAGGCGACGGGCTTGTAAAATCAGTTCAGTTCAAAAATCATAAATATGTTGGCGACCCAATCAATGCCGTCAAGATATTCAATGAAAAGGAAGTGGATGAGCTGGCGGTGATAGATATCAGCGCCACTAAAGAAAAGCGTGCGCCCAACATCAGCAAAATAGCGGCAATAGCCGGTGAAGCTTTCATGCCGCTCAGCTATGGCGGAGGTGTTGTATCGCTGGAACAGGTAAAAGAGCTTTTTTTTAACGGCATCGAAAAAGTGATCATCAATAAAGCAGCGCATACCAATCCCGGTCTCATCACAAAAATATCAGATGCCTTTGGCGTGCAGAGCGTGGTGGTGAGCATAGATGTAAAGAAGAATTGGCTGGGACGTTATAAAGTGTACACTGATAATGGGTCAGATAGCTCCGGCCTCGATCCCGTTGAATTTGCAAAGCAATGCGAAGCAAATGGGGCCGGTGAAATACTGCTTAATTCCATCGACCGCGATGGTACTTATAAAGGATATGATCTTGAAGTGCTGAATGCAGTATGCGATGCCATCAACATTCCTGTTGTTGCATGCGGTGGAGCCGGAGAAGTAGAAGACTTCAGGAAGGCTGTGACAGAAGGAAAGGCTTCTGCAGTAGCTGCGGGCAGCATGTTCGTTTTTCAGCGCCCGCACAATGCGGTGCTCATCAGCTATCCTTCTCAGAAGCAACTGAAAGAAAAAGTATATTCTGTGATCAACCCTTAGGCATCAATAAAACATCATGTCGTATTTTGCTCATTCCACTGCTGTTATAGACGAAGGTTGCCAGATAGGCGAAGGCACTAAGATCTGGCACTTCTCGCACATCATGCCGCGAGCCATATTAGGCCGCAACTGCAACATCGGTCAGAACGTAGTGGTTTCGCCGGATGTAGTGCTTGGCAACAATGTGAAGGTGCAGAACAACGTATCTATATACACAGGAGTTATTTGTGAAGACGATGTTTTTCTCGGTCCCTCCTGCGTATTTACAAATGTGATCAACCCACGCAGCGCAGTCATTCGCAGGGACCAGTACCTGAAAACGATCGTGCGCAGGGGCGCATCTATCGGTGCCAATGCAACCATAGTCTGCGGGCACGAGATAGGCGAATATGCATTTATAGGAGCAGGCGCCGTTGTAACAAAAGAAGTGCTGCCTTATGCGCTGGTAGTTGGAAATCCTTCTAAGCAGATTGGGTGGATGAGCGAGTTGGGGCACCGGCTGCATTTTAATGAAGATGGAATTGCTTTCTGCGAAGAAAGCAAAGAGGAATACAGGCTTGAAAACAATAAGATAACCCGCATAAAACCATGAGTGAAAACAGTCCTGTACGTTTTGGAGTAATTGGCTGCGGCCATATAGGAAAACGGCATGCCGCCATGATCACCAACAACAGCCATTGCGAGTTGCTGGCCTTGTGCGACATAGCTCCGCAGAACGAACTGCGCATAGATGAATACAAAGTGCCGTTCTACAACAATATCGATCAGTTCCTGAAAGAGCCGTTCGATGTATTGTGCATAGCAACCCCTAACGGCCTGCACGAGGAGCATGCGCTGAAAGGATTGCGCGCCGGTAAGCATGTGGTGATCGAAAAACCCATGGCCCTGTCAAAAGCAGGTTGCGAACGCATCATTTTTGAAGCGCTTCATTATCACAAGCAGGTGTTTTGCATTATGCAGAACCGGTATTCGCCGCCCAGTAAATGGCTGAAAAGCATTATTTCAGAAGGAAAGCTGGGAAAGATATACATGGTGCAGATCAATTGCTACTGGAACCGTGACGAGCGCTACTATAAAAAAGGCAACTGGCACGGCACTAAGAAGCTCGACGGTGGCACGCTGTTTACACAGTTCTCGCATTTTATAGACATCCTTTACTGGTTATTCGGAGATATCCAAAATATAAGTTCGAGGTTGAACGTTTTCAACCACCAGCAATTGACGGAGTTTGAAGATTCAGGCTTCATCAGTTTTGAGTTGGTGAGCGGGGGCATGGGGAACTTTAATTTCTCCACTTCTTCCTGGGACACCAACCTGGAAAGCAGCCTCACCATAATAGCGGAGCATGGCACGGTGAAGGTGGGCGGACAATACATGAACAAGGTAGAATATTGCCACATCAAGGATTATGTGATGCCTGAGCTGCCGCCTTCTAACCCGCCCAACGATTACGGGCCTTACAAAGGTTCGGCTGCCAATCACCATTACGTGTTTGAAAATATTGTTGATGTGCTCAAGGGCAGAGGTCCTATTGATACCAATGCGCTGGAAGGATTAAAAGTTGTTGAAATAATTGAAAAAATGTATGCTGGCGGAAATTAAAGACGATATAAATACTTTTTTATACAACGAAGAAAAGCTGAGGCTGGACCCAAAGGCGAATGCCGGCAGGCCATACCAGCAATGCACGGTGAGTGCGATGGATACCATCTCCGATCCTGCCATCAGTTTTGATGAAAAGGGCATCAGCAATTATTACCACGAATACCAGGAAGCCGCAAAGCACGTAGTTACAGAAGGCGACGAGCCTTCGCCCGAGCTTGCCGGCATTGTTCAGAAAATAAAAGAATCAGGGGCCGGAAAGCCATACGATTGCATAACGGGTGTAAGTGGCGGTGTGGATTCAACCTATCTCACGCTGCAGGCCAAGAAGCTCGGCTTAAGGCCGCTGGTAGTTCATTTTGATAACGGCTGGAATTCAGAGCTTGCTGTAAAGAACATCGAGAACATTATTTCAAGACTTGAGTTTGACCTGTATACTTTAGTGGTGAACTGGGAAGAATTCAGGGACCTTCAACTGGCTTACCTGAAAGCTTCTGTGGTAGACATCGAAGCCATAACAGACCATGCCATCATTGCAACGCTTTATAAGCTTGCCATCGAAAAAAATATTAAATACATTCTCAGCGGCACCAATATAGTAACAGAAGCAACGCTTCCTGCTTACTGGGTTTTTAATAAGAATGATCATATCAACATCAGATCTATTCATAAAGAATTCGGAAGTGTAAAGCTGAAGACTTATCCTTTTTACAACACGCGCCTCAAAAAAATGGCGCAGCTGAGGCGCATCGAAAGCGTTAACCTGCTTAACTACCTGCCTTATAACAAGCAGCAGGTAAAGCAAACAATCATACGTGAGCTGGGATGGAAAGATTATGGGGGCAAGCATTACGAATCTATTTTTACAAGATTTTACCAGGGATACATCCTTCCTAAAAAATTCCACATAGACAAACGGAAGGCGCATGTGTCGAACCTGGTATTTTCCGGACAGATCACACGAGAAGATGCATTTGCACAACTGCAGACGCCGATATACGATCCCGAGCAGCTTGCTTCTGATTATGAGTTCATGCTCAAAAAATTCGGCCTTACAAAAGAAGAATTTGAAAAGATAATGAAGCTACCACGCCGCGAGCATACATCGTTCGAAACGGAGAAAGGCTTTTTCAGCCGTTATCCATTATTAACTCCAGCAAAGCCAATTATATCCCTGTTGAGGAGATTGAGGAAATGATGTTCAGCCTAAGCGGTAAGCAAATAATTGTATTATCTCCGGAGAACTGGGGCCAGCTCCTCATCTCTAAACATAATTACGCCATAGCACTTGGGCGCGGGGGAAATAAAGTACACTTCCTTACACTAACGGATACGCTCAGGTCAGGAGAGATATCGGCCTTTGATTCGGGTTTTGAAAATCTTACCATCGTTCGTTTCAAGCCCAACATTCCTTTATCACTGAAATTCCGTGCAAGGCCGCTGTATAATTTTCTGATGAAGTTCTTCATGAGGCGCATGCTGAAAAAATTATCCGTTAAGCCGGATATTGTTTGGGACTTTAATTGCTCTTATGAATATCCAGATCTTTCCGTATTTGGCGCGGCCCATACCATCTATCAACCGGTTGATTTTATTAAGCCAGACGCCAGAACAAAAAAGGCCGATATAATGGTCACCATTTCTGAAAAAATATTACAGCAGTACCAGCGTACAGATACCCCCAAACTGCTGGTGAGCCATGGTATCTCGGGAGAATATGCAAAGCTTGCAGCGCAGCCCCCGGTTACAGAACAGCCGCAGCGCGTAAAAGCGGGATATATCGGCAATCTTACCATCGATAGCCTCGACAGGCAATTATTGAAACGGCTTGTTGCAGAAAATCCCGAAGTGGAGTTTCACATCATCGGGCCGTTGGATAAAAAGAACAACAATCTTGGTATAGATATTAAAGACACTGAAATGGAAGAGCTGGCGCAGTTTCTGAAAACTGCCGCCAACGTGGTTTTGTATGGCAGCCGTCCTTCTGCTGAAGTATCACAAATGATCTCAGGTTTTGATGTGCTGCTGATATGTTATAAAACAACCAGCACTTTCCAGGGCGATAACAGCCATAAGATGCTGGAGTATATGGCATCGGGCAAGCTGATACTTACTACTTATCTTTCTGCCTATGATGGCAATGAGTTGGTGGTAATGTCGCCTGCCGGTAAAAATGAAGAGCTGCCGCGCCTGTTCAAAGCGGCAGTTGGCAATCTTGCGCATTATAACTCTGCCGATTTACAAAACAGGCGCAAGCAGGTTGCACTGGAGAATACGTATGATAAGCAGATCTTAAAAATTGAGGACTTTTTCAGGTCCCATGTGAAATGAGTAAAAGAATATTGTTTTTAAGCTCAGCCAATCTTTCAACAAATCCAAGAGTATACAAAGAGCTCAGGCTTGCGGAATCC
>JBAVMD010000261.1:0-2427 GCA_049689695.1 Chitinophagaceae bacterium
GGCCATATATACCGGCCGGGTTCGTTAATGTAGTATGGCCTAATGTGTATCTGGTACACAAAGATAAGGCCATTTACTTATTTGGCGGTAATCGTCACTGTTAATACTATAAAAAGAAAGATGTAACCGTGAGGCTTCGCCTTTATGACGAGGCTTCGCCTTTATGAATCGCAAGATCTCGGACATGAAAAAGGCGAAGCCTCTTTTCCGAGTCTGCGCCTTATTCTGAAGAGGCTTCGCCTTTTTCAGGCCTGAGAACTTGGGATAGCAAAAGGCGAAGCCTCAACGATCCACCGTGCGGTTGAGCGTATAGCTGAAATCTTCATTGCCCACCAACAAGTTCCCTTCAGCATCAGTAAAGAACAGAATATTATCGTCTGCCTTTACCAAATGAACAGCAGCGGATTTCTTTTCAGGGTCCAGCCTGTAGATTATTCTTCCATCTTTACCATGAGTAATATCCCACTTGCCTTTTTCCATGCTTTCTTTTTTATATTGCCTGCCACCCTGCAGATAGTAATCAGGCTTTCCTGTTGCAGGATCGAAGTAAAGAATGACGTACCATTTCATTTTAATGCATGCATCGCCTTTGTTTTTACGGAGAAGCTTCGACAATTCCTGGCAGGGAGTTCTTCCCTGGAAAGTCATGTGACTAACCTTTGGTTGTTGTTTCAAGGGAAAGTTGAATTGGTCAGATACAAGAGGGTTTTTATTGTTGAGCGCATAACTGAACCCGCCATTTCCAATAAGCAAGGTTTTATTATTGTCGAGCAAATGCAACAGGTTCCTGTTTATTTCCTGCATGTAAAAAGACCTGTTGCCTTGCTGCAATTGATAATAATTTCCCTGTTTGGAAAGTTTTCCCGAGAAAGCAACTTTCTTTTCATCTAAAAAACCATTGGTATTTGGTTTACTAATACCATACCGGCAATCGAGTATATAGCGATCATCCTGCACTACGAGGTTCCACCGGATGAAATCGATGGAATCAACCCCTGAAATGCCCAAAAAGCTTCTTACCGGCTTATCTGCCGGCGTGCTTCCGGTGTAAGTATTTTCTTTGCCGCTTGCGGCTACGCAGAGCGTGAATACAGCAAACAATACGCAAATGAATTTCATTGCCTTGATTTTTACAAAACTCAGTTATTCCCTAAACTATAAAAAACCATTACACCACCCGGCAAAAATCCTTGACAAACCGGAAGTAAGGCCCCTCTGCGATCCCGATAGCTATCCCGATAGCTATCGGGACTGCGTTATCTCGTTCTCTGCGGTAAAAAATATAACCGTCTCATTCCGGGATTTTCTGCAGTTTTTACTATCCAGAATCATTGACCTTCAAACCCTTTCGTTGACCGCTTGCATCTTTAGCACCTGCATGATACATTTGTGAAATGCCCGTTCGAAAGAACGCGCATGCTATACGTTTTTCTAAACAAAAATCCGATCTATGAAACGTTTCCTCACTTGCTTGTCCCTTGCTGCTGCATTGATCTATCTGAATGCCGGTTGTAAAAAACAAATTTCCCCGGAAGAAAAAATCATAATCACTGATACCGCAAGCGTATATTATCCACCTGCCGATCCTGCCCCAATAACTACAGGTGCATTGATAGCGAAGGTGATGCCTGAAATTAAATTCTCGCTGCTCTTATACAATGATGTGAACAGTTACGAAGCGTATACGATCGTAGACAGGAACGGCGCATTTATGCTGAAGAATATAAAGGCTGGCGAGTACCAACTGGTGATACAGCCTGCAGACCCGGCGTATAATTCATTTGAGTTGAGCAGGATCATGATCGATTCCGGTCGTACAACCAATCTCGGATTGATATTTCTGCCTTAATAGATTTTCTTATAATGATATAGCTATGGTCTCATTGCAAGATGAGACCTTTTTTTTCCCGGCAGGTAGCCTAAAAACTTTCTGCGGTTTACAAAAACAAGGATGGCGCAACTGATAAATATGATCAAGGCATAAATAAACAGTAATCCGCCATCACCCTGCACTTCAATACCCAGCTTTGTAAGATGAAAGAAGATGGCGCCGCTGATTACGCCCATGCCCAGCAATTCACCAAGCCAGGTTGTGCGGGGAATAAGGATCAGAACAGCGGCTATCAATTCTGCAATGCCTGATGCTATTCTGCCCCAGGGTTCCATGCCTAATTGTGAAAAAATATATACTGACTCTTCCGAGGCGGTGAACTTAAAGAAAAGTGTTTGCAGCATAAGTCCGGCTGCAATTAACTTTAAAACCCACAAGGCAATGGTTTGTGCTTTAGAAGACATATAAAACTGATTTTTTAGTATAGACGTAAATGTGATACAAACCTTACAGGCACACCAAAAAATGGATCAGGGTTTATCGTTAAGCACCTGATCGGCAATTGCCGTTTTTTCTTCGTCTGTAAGCTTTTGCTC
>JBAVMD010000262.1:0-8794 GCA_049689695.1 Chitinophagaceae bacterium
CCCCTGCGTCTTCCTTTGCGCCTTTGCGTGAAACTAATTATCCCTTCTTCTCTGCATAAAAAAATAAACATGAAAGCTTTCAAAGCCATTGCCACTACACTTGCAACACTGTTGCTCGTTCTCGTTCTGCAACAACGTCTTTTCAATCTTCCTCCCATCGGAAGTTTCCTGAACCCCACGTCGGGCATCTGGAAAAATGCCACACTCAGCAACAGGCAGGCGAATGCAATTTTAACCAGTGATAAATTAAACGAACACGCCGAGGTGAAATACGATACCTCCCTCGTGCCGCACATCATCGCCAGCAACGAATACGATCTCTACTTTATGCAGGGATATATTACAGCCACCGAACGCCTGTGGCAAATGGACATACAGGTAAGAAAAGCGGCAGGCCGGCTATCGGAAGTTTTTGGAGCAGCAACTTTGGAACAGGATATTTATTTCCGGCGACTGCAATTACAAACCGCTGCTCAGAAAAGCCTTGACCTGATGAGCATTGATTGTAACATTAAGAACATGCTCACGGCTTACAGCGATGGCGTGAATGCATACATCGATCAGTTAAAAGACGCTGACCTCCCGGTTGAATATAAATTGTTCGATCATCAACCGGAGAAATGGCTGCCTGTGAATTCAGTGCTCATTATGAAACTGATGGCAGAAACACTTGCGGGTGGCTCTGATGATTTTGAGATGTCGCAGGTACTGCAGCATTTCGGCAAGGCAACTACTTCAGACCTTTTTCCAAACTCCTCTTATAAAGAAGATCCCGTGATACCGGCAGGCACGTTGTGGAATTTTACCGCAAAGCCGGCCCTGCAACCGCAGTTGGGCGCGAGTATGCCGGTAGCTGACGTGCCGGCACATGCGCCACGCAACGAAGGCATTGGCAGCAACAACTGGGCGGTTAGCGGAAAAAAATCAAGATCTGGTTATCCGCTGTTGGCTAATGATCCGCACCTGCGGCTAACATTGCCTTCCATCTGGTACCAGGTACAATTGATAGGGCCCGTGCAAAATGTTTATGGCGTAAGCATGCCTGGAATTCCTTCTGTAGTGATCGGCTTCAACAGTAATATCGCCTGGGGCGTTACCAATGTATACGCAGATGTAATGGATTGGTATAGTATAGAATTCCGAGATGAAACATGCCGTGAATATGCTTACGATGGCAGATGGATACCTGTTCGTGAAAAAAATGAATTGATTAAAATAAGAGGCGGCGGTGCGGTAAACGAAAAAATTCTATTAACGCATTACGGCCCGGTTTTCTCAAACAAAATACAACCGAATGATAAAACCAGGTATGCATTAAAATGGATAGCGCATGAGCCATCACAGGAAATAGCGAGCTTTTATTACATCAATCGCGCAAATGATTATGCATCTTTCAGACAAGCGCTTTCGTACTTCACTGCGCCTGCGCAGAGCTTTGTGTATGCAGACAAGTTTCAGCACATTGCGATGGTGTGTGCAGGCAAGTACCCGCATAAGCAAAGCGGCCAGGGTAAATATGTAATGGACGGAAGCGATCCTGCAAATGAATGGAATGGATGGATACCGGCCGATGAAGTTCCCTCCGTTATCGATCCTGCAAGGCAATTCGTGAGCTCGGCAAATCAATCGCTTACAGACAGCACTTATCCTTATTACATCAACTGGAAGTTTTCACCTGCTGAACGCGCAAGAAGGATCAATGCACGGTTGGGTGTAATGCAACAGGCAACTACAGATAGTCTGCGTATGCTGCAGAATGACAAGTATAGCGTGGTTGCCGAAGATGTGTTGCCTTTTCTTTTGTTGAATGTTCCTTATGATCAATGCACACCTGAACAACAACAAACAATTCAGTTGTTAAAGAAATGGGACAAGAATCTTTTCAAGTCATCTGCACAGGCAACATTCTTTAATGCATGGTGGGGAAATCTTTATGAAGCGATATGGAGTGATGATTTCAATACCGCACAAGGCAACCTGCAAAAGCCCAGCAGGGACAGAACGATCAAATTATTACTGGAAGAACCCAATGCTCCATGGTTCGATGATAAGCGAACACCAAAACTTGAGCATGCAAACGATCTTATCATCAATACTTTTAAATACACCGCCGACAGTCTCGTTAAAAAATTCGGTTCGCCGGGAAGCGAGTGGGAGTGGGGCAAGCACAAAGCTTCCATTATTGAACATGTAGGTAAAGTAGGAAGTTTTGGAACGGGTTTCTTTTCCTCAGAAGGTTCTGCAGGTACAGTAGATGCGCTTTCAAAAAATTTCGGCCCGTCCTGGAGGATGGTGATTGAATTAGGCGAAGACGTACGTGCCTACGGCATTCTGCCTGGTGGTCAGTCCGGCAATCCAGGCAGTTATTATTACGACAACCTGTTGAACGAATGGAAAGCCGGCAAGCTTCGGCCACTTACCTATTTGAAGAATGCTTCTGATAGCTCTGCAAAAATAAAATCTGTTCTCACTTTTAAAAACTGATGTATGATATTACTATTATGTTGTGTCGCCATACTTTTTCACTTATTGGGCCTGCCCTGGTGGATCATGTTTATTGTAATATTTGCCGTCGCATTTTTTAAACCTGTTGCTGGCAAAAGATCATTCCTTCGAGGATTTTTATCGATGTTTATTGCCTGGTTTGTTTTATGTATATGGTCGGGTATACAGAATGATCACATCATGGCAAGCCGCATCGCTTCCTTGCTCGGTTTGCCCAACTGGATCTTGCTGGTAATAAGCACGGCTTTACTGGGAGGATTGACAGGAGGGCTGTCAGCACTCGCGGGTAATTATATGTACAATTGGATGCGCGGCATTAAAACCAAGTATCTTGTTGCCGGGGAATAATGAACTGATTTATATTTCCACGCGTTTCCCGCTTTCCATGGCCTTATAAATGGCCTGCAAAATTTTTACATCCTGTCGTCCCATTTCACCAGGCACAGGCGTTGCCCGGCCTTCTTTAACTGCCAGTGCAAAATCGTCCATTTGTTTTGCCTGCTGGTTCACCTGTGGAAACTGCATTTCACCCTGGGATGTTTTGCCTTTAATGCCCTTGTATTTATAGGCGGGGGAAAGTTCTGCCCATCCGTTCCCGGTTTCGGCCCGCAACAGATTCATTTCTTCTGAATAGCTGGTTTTGCACCCGGCAATAATTCCACCGGGGAATTCCATTTGCCAGGTGAGCGATTCTTCCACGCTTTTAAATTTTTCTTTGTCTGTTTTTGGCCCTTCCTGCGCACGCACCGCAATGGGTTCAAGCCCGGTGGTGTAGCGGCAGCCTTGTATACAGTAGATGCCTACGTCCATCAGCGGCCCACCTCCCGCAAGCGCCTTATCCAACCTCCAGCCTTTGGTGTCAGACATGCCATGGTCTGCCCGCATGCTTTTAATATCACCCAGGTTTTTTTCCTTTCCTATACGCATCATTTCTTTATTGTGAGGCTCAAAATGCAGCCGGTAACCAATGGAAAGCATCACGCCAGCTTCTTTGCAGGCAGCTATCATGCGGTCGCAGTCTTCAACCGTAATAGCCATTGGCTTTTCGCAGATCACGTGCTTGCCGGCCTTAGCAGAACGTATCACGTATTCTGCATGCATTGAGTTCGGAAGAGCGATGTAAATGATGTCGATGTCCTTATTCTCACTTATCGTATCGAAGGTTTCATAGCTATATATATTCTTATCGGGTATCCCATATTTTTCCTTGAATTTTTCGGCCTTTTCGCTGCTGCCGGTAACTATTCCGGCCAGGTAGCAGTGTTGTGTTTCCTTTAGGGCTGGGGCAAGCTGTTCTGATGCATAACTTCCTAATCCTACGAGGGCAATACCTGATTTTTTAGACATGTTGTTGTTTTTTTGGGAAGCTGCGAGCTGTGAGCTGCGAGCTATAAGCGTTAAGCCACAAGCTTCAAGCCAGAATGTGTTGCCGCTACACGCTGATAGCTCGTAGCTTGTAGCTCGCATCTTCCCCATGTTAATCAATTGCTAACAGAATTTAGTAAAACCCGCAAGAACTTTTAGTAGTCGCATCAATTTTGTGGTTTACGATTTGCCCTATTTTAGCCGGACCAAAGAGAACCGATCTGTCATCAGGACCTTATCCAAATAGCATGCGATTCCAGCATGCATCTGCCACATTTCTTTTGTGGATTCCAGGTAAGTTTTCCATTTTGACTTAACGGGCCATTCGAACCATGTAAATGCTTGTTCTGGTGTTAGCAATAGCACGTCAAATCAATCCTGATTGATTTGCAGGGCATGCCATATCCTTCCTGAAGCCGTTCCTGCCTTTTCCGGCAGGCAGTTTATCAATAATTATTGTAACCACAAAATAGCCCTATCAGATGGAGAATTTTAAAGCTGGCTGGTATTTGATTTATACCAGGCCCCGACACGAAAAGAAAGTACATACGCGTTTGGCCGAATTAGGCATCCATTCTTTTTTGCCGATGAAAAAAGAGCTTTCCGTATGGCACGATAGAAAACGATACATCGATAAGCCATTGTTCCCTTCCTATGTTTTTATTAATGTGAACGACATGAAGGAATATTACAACGGCCTTGATGCCGATGGCACGCTGTATTATGTAAAAACAGGAAAGGTGCCGTCGCGTATAAATGACAGCATTGTAAACAGCATCAGGCTGGCAACAGAAAAAATAAAAGACATTGAAGTATCCTCGGATTATTTTCAGCCTGGCCGCAAGCTCATCATCAGCCAGGGAGCTTTAACAGGGCTCACGTGCGAACTGGTTCAATACGACAGCAAAGAAAAATTACTGGTGCGTGTAGATCTTTTGAAAAGGAATGTATTGCTTTCGCTCCCGGAAGAATTTCTTATGGCGGTTGAGCAAACAAAGCCTGAACTGGCGTACTAGGGTTCGACGTTCGAGGTTCGAAGTTGGAGGTTCTCCGGCTTCAGATTTTACTGTTTTTCGGGTGCTTTTTTCTGTCGATGATTACGTTGTATTCTGTATATTTAAAAGCAGATATGTCATAAAAACATAGCGAGTTTTTACCATGAAAAAGCCACAATTATTTTTACTGCATTTTGCCGGGGGAAATTGTTATTCCTTCCAGTTCCTCATGCCCGGGCTGCGGGAATTTGAAGTGATCGCGCTTGAGCTTCCGGGAAGGGGTAAAAGAATGGGCGAGCCTTTGCTGAAAGATTTTGATTCAGCAGCGAAGGATATTTTCAGACAGCTATCGGCAAAAATAACTTCGCCTGAATTCATGATATATGGCCACAGCATGGGGGCGTATCTTACGCTGAGAGTTGCTAATATGCTCGAAAAAACCGGTAAGTCGCCGGCCTGCATCATCGTTAGCGGTAATGCAGGCCCCGGCCTTTCGGAAAGAAACGAAAAGAAACGATACCTGATGGAAACACCAGACCTCAAAGAGGAGCTTAAAAAAATCGGCGGAGTTCCTACGGAGCTGCTCGAGCATGAAGAACTGTTCGGCTTTTTTGAACCGATTTTAAGAGCGGATTTTGAGGTGGCGGAAAACAATGGATTGGACGATGAGCCTCCTGTAAACGTGCCGCTTTATGCAATGATGGGGAGCGAAGAAGAGGAAGTGGAAGAAATTGCTAACTGGTCAAGGTATACCACATCTACATTTAAATCCGAAGTATTGCAAGGCGATCATTTCTTCATCAACAAACATCCCAAGAGGATTGCTGAAATTATGAAGGAGTGTTATAAAATGACGAAGCTGGTGCAACAATGATTTAAAGATTATCGTAAAAAATCCCAGACTCATAAGACAAACAAGAAACTCACAACATAAATACCTTTCCCCACTTCAATTCTTTTTCCTGCAAAAAAGACAACAGCGTCATTGCAATACCTGGCAACCCGTCCAGCAGCGCAGCCTCTTTATTTTTATATAGATCAGTTGAAAGATCCTTTTCGAGGAACTGCAATGTTTTTTCTATCCATTTGAAATATGCATTCAGGTAAGGAGGGAATTTGCTTTCCAGGTAAAGTGTGCGGTAAAACTGCGCCAATCCTGCCGCGCCATGGCAGAAATGCGCATCGGTGCACATCGTTGAATCAACATCTTCGCGGATCACGCAACAACCGCCCATCAGGTTGGCCATGCGTGCATATCTTTCTTCATTGAAAGCATGACTTGCACGATATAAAAGCAACAATTGGTTCAAATCGCCATAACACCATCCGAGCCTGTCACGGAACATGCTTTCGTTAGTGGATGCTACAATGCGAATGGGGAAAAATGAATATTTACGCTCCTCGAAATCGATATCCTGCCTGCTTCTTAAAACCTGCCCGATGTTTTTCTTTACAGCCTTGTATATCTTATCAGGATAAATATCCTGTGCAAATGCCTGCAGCATAATCAGCATAAAACCAGACTGCCCATGTGCAAGGCTTAGATTGATCTCTTTTTTCTCGTCTTCTGAAGTAAGAAAATTGCGCAGCCAGAAACTGTCGTCTGACTGAACTGCTTTTTCAAATACCTTGTCAAGGATACCCCTCACATATCTTTCTACTCTTTTATCCGGCAATCGTTCCAGGAAATAAAACAATACACCAAAAGCCCCGTGCAGGTAGTCGTTAAAATCCTGGTCTATCTCCATCAAAGCTTCGTTATAAATATATTCTTCCAGTTCTGCACGTTCTTCGCGGATATCTATATCTATCAGTTCATTTTTTGTAACATAGTCAACCATATACAGCAGGCCGCCTATTCCTTTAGAAAAAGAAGGATTCATCAGCTTGCTGCTGCCATCGTTAAGCCTGGCAAATGTGTCTTCGAACAATTCCTTTCCCCTGACTAAATCATCCTCTTTTCCAAAAGCTTCATAAAGTGTAAAGTAATACAACGACAATCCCAGGCTGCCGCTCAGTAAAGAATCGTTGGATGGCCGGGCATGACGGATGATCTCATCCAGGTCGCGGAAGCATCGCCTTGCATTAGCTTTTAGTTCAACAGGCGGGAGTGCCTGCAAATTTTCTGCATGTGGATATATGTTTTGCATCTATTGGATTATCTGGAAGATAAAAGTAAAATCTTCCTGAAAATATGGAAAATCAATACACTAAGCAGCCAATTGGCTATGTGAACAAGAAATTGTTTAAACCATCAGGTTCCTTTTCATCTTTTCGGTCAACACATCCCTATAGGTTTCGCCGATCGTTATTCTTTCAGACCTGTTCTTTAAAACCAATGTATTTCCTTCGATGGCTACAATGTTGCGGAAAGGCACGATGAACGACTTATGCACGCGCATGAACTGGTTTTTGGGCAGGCGATCTTCAAGATCTTTCATGTTCAGCAATGCCATTACCTTATCCCTGGACCGATGAAAGGCCACATAATTTTTTTGTCCCTCGATGTAGTCAATGTCATCAAAATTTACCTTCAACAGTTTTCCTTTCTGCTCGGTCTTTACAAAAAGATAATCGTTGGGAATGGCTTCCATTTCTTTGACGGAATCACCCACCAGTTGGTTGATGGCGCGCTGTATCGCCTTCATAAATCGCGCAAAAGGCACCGGTTTCATTAAGTAGTCAACTGCTTCCAGTTCAAATGCCGTAATGGCAAATTCAGAATACGCGGTGCAGAAGATCACCTTTGTTTTTTTATCGATGGCCTTCATTACATCCAGACCGTTCATCTCATCCATCTGGATATCCAGTAGCACCAGCTCCGGTTTCAGCCTGTTTACCATGTCAATTCCTTCCAGGGGATTGGTAGCAGTACCAGCCAGTTCCAGTTGCGGAACCTTGTGAATATACTGCGTTAGTACATCGATGGCCGGCTGCTCATCATCTATTACTACACATTTTATCATGATCAATTAATTTACTACGGTTAGTTCAAAGGTGTAATACTCGGGATCGTTTTTAGTCTTCAATTCATACTTGTCCTGGAAGGCAATGTTCAGCCTTCGTTTCATGTTGTCAATTCCAATACCATGTGATCGTTCAATAGATCCTTTTTTCTTTTTGTTGAAGCAATAGAAATGGATAAGGCCGGGAGAAACATCTACCCTGATCTGCAGCGGATGTGCAGGGTCTTTAAGGTCGCCGTATTTTAAGGCATTTTCAACAGCGGTGATCAGTGAAAGCGGGGGCACCTGTTGCCCGTCGAGACATCCGTTCACTGTATAGTTGATGAAAAGTGAATTTGAAAAGCGCAGCTGGTGGATATCTATCAGTGTTTTCAGATGTTCCAGCTCTTTTCTTAGCAGAACTGTGCCCTGGTCGAAATCAACGCTTTCCAGGCTGTAGCGCATAATGTCTGACAGCTTCATGATATTGTCTGCGAGGGGTTCTGAAAAAGGCCTCGCCTGCGCGTACAGTGCATTCAATGTGTTGTACAGGAAGTGCGGGTTGATCTGCGCTTTTAAAAAATTAAGCTCTGTTATGAGGTGTTGTTTTTCGAGCCGGTGATTCTCCTGTTCAAGTTCGATGATCCGTTTTTGCCGCCTGATATCGGATTGAGCAATCCAGTAAGCAAAGCTGAACATGGAGTACTGAATAAAAAATGCGAGTGAAATAGCGATAGGGTCGTTGGCATAATATACAACATGGTACTGCACAGCTTCTTCGGGGGATAGTATCAGTAACAGGAGCGACATGCGGAGTACGTGAAAAACAGGGAACAGCAGCGCAATCATCAGGATGGCAAAAGGAACATTTTTAAGCTTCCTGAAAAAAGGCCTGTAGATAAACCAATACAAGCCATAGAATAAAAGAATATTAGGAAGGAAATTGGAAAGAGTAACAGCTTTATTAACGGGCCTGCTTAAAAG